>NZ_JBTNDH010000004.1:0-128371 GCF_054511095.1 Arthrobacter sp. TMN-49
ACTTCTGGCAAGCTGACGGCACCATCAACCCCGACTGGCAGCCCAACAGCCACAACCCAACGGAGGAACCCGAACCCGCAAACCCGTCGGAGAATTACAACTTCTAACCCTCAACAACCTCGAAGCATCACAAAACGATTACACCACTCCACGGGACTTGACCCCCGAGGAACCGCACAGTAGTGACTTGGAGGGCAAAGCCCAGCCTGTTATGGTCCCCACGGCGCCGAGCCACCAACTCCCGATCTGCGTCATCCAGTAGGAAGAACCGCTCCAGGTCAGATCGCACCGGCACGCCTTGAAAGCGGCCATACCCAGAAACCTGGGCGTCAGTCAAGAATTCCAGAGCCATACAAGCGATCGTACCCACTCACAACACCCAGGATCACCCTTAGCGCCAACGGCGACACGAATCCTACTCAACCCCCAAGTAGGGGCGCAGTGTCGTTGATATTGGATCTGGACCCTCCGGCGGAGCGTGGTCCTACCGGCTTCCCGTGGACATGTCCCCCACGCCGGGCGTTCCGTCGGCGAGCGCGTAGCACTGCTTCACCGTGCCCGTTGGTGAGGTGAGTGCCGGCTCCACCAGTTTGAGGTTCGTGGGAACCACCCCGTCGGCGAAGACCTTCTTCCCACTGCCGAGGAGGACGGGGTACACCCAGAGCGTGAGCCTGTCGAAGAGCCGTTCGGCAAACAGGGTCTGGATGAGGTCGAGGCTGCCGATGACGTGGATATTCTGGTGCCGCTCGCGCAGTTCGCGGATGGCTGCGGCAGTATCAGGGCCAAGCAATGTGGAGTTGGCCCACTCCAGTGTCAGCTCTTGGCGAGAAGCCACGTATTTGGGGAGGTGGTTGAACAGTCGCGCAATGCTCCAGTCAACACCTTCCTCCTGGTAGGGCCAATATGAGGCGAAGATGTCGTAGGTCCGGCGTCCCAGCAACAGCGCGTCCATCCCCACCATCCCGGCGTCGATCTGCTCGCCAACGGCCTCATCCAAGAGGGGCGCCTGCCAGCCGCCAAAGGCGAACCCGTTCTCGGTATCTTCATCCAGTCCGCCGGGCGCCTGCGCCACACCGTCCAACGTCGTAAACAGGTCAATGTGAATGAGTCCCATGCCGTGCTCCGTCCCGTGACCCGCCATCGCCCCGACGGCGGGATTCCTTCAAGGCTGGCACACTGCCCACGGCAAATCAATGGTGCGCCAGTACCCAGCCCTGGTGGCAGACATGAGACCTCGGTACCGAATGGGTGGAACTCGGTGAGCTCACCGAACAGGTCACCGGTCTACAGAGATCCACCTTCCTATTGGTCATCTGGTTCGGTCGGCAGCGCCTGATGATGAGCCCGTCCATGGGAACGTCTGTCTTCTTTCATCTCAGCCTCGAACAGGTGACGTTTCCCCTCCACCAGTTCAAGGCGGGCTTGTTTTTCTGCCTCCTTGAACGCCGCGTAGTAGCCGTCGTCGTAGTCTTCTACGATTTGGAAGGTCCAGCGACCGTTGATGACATTCCTGCCCACTATCTGTTGGTCCAAGGACTGTGCCAGTGCGTGGTGTCCAGCCTCTCGGAGAAGGTCAACCGCCTCCCCCAGCGCCAGATCGGCCTTTCCAGTCAGTCGATGGAATCCGTAGAGATATCCGCGGGCATGCTCAACCACCTCCAATGCTTCAGAGAGTTTCCCCAGGGCCTGTACTGTTGCATCGCTCACCCCGGCTCCCCGTTGGTGACTGGCATCCGTTCCGTCGTCCCGCATTGAGATCTCCATGGTGGATAGCCTATGCCTCCTACACCCGCGAGGAAGTCGACGTCGGCCCCTCCTAGCTGCCCGGGGAGGTACCCGACGCGCAAGCAATTGTTTGGATCATTCGCGCACGTGGGCGGTGGGCCTGTCGGCCGCGTGCCTGAAGGCGTAGGCTCACCATCAACTCCGCAAAACTTCCGGGGCCATGGCAGTTGGGCCGCCTGAACCCGTTCACTTGGCCAGAAAGGACTCGATTTTGGCCACCATAAAGAATCCGAGCCTGAAGGATCCGCAGCTGTATGCGGAATTGCGTGATGACGGCGCTTCGAAACAGAAAGCGGCCAGAATCTCCAATGCCGCGGCCAAGGAAGGAAGGTCTGCCCTGGGCCGCAAAGGGGGAAAGTCCCCCGCCTATGAGGAGTGGACTGTGGCCGAGCTGCGCGCCAAAGCCAAGGACATAGGACTCAACGGATACTCCACGCAACGCAAAGCAGCGCTGATTGAGTCGCTGCGGAATTCCTAACCCGTCAACACCGATCCCAGCGAGGAGCTCAAGCAAGTCATGGACACCGATTCGGCGGCCGCCAACCCTGGCGGCCAAGATTCTGCCAGTGGGCGGAACGAGACTCTCGACGAACAGCGTGATCGCCAATGGATTGATCTGCTGCAGGAACTGAGAGTCATGCAGACGGGCACCCAAATAATTGCCGGCTTCCTGCTGACTCTTCCCTTTCAGGCTCGATTCACCCAATTGGATGCCACGGCCACCGGACTCTACTTGGGCAACGTGGTTTTGGCCGCCCTGACAACGTGCTTGATGCTGATTCCAGTGGCGATGCACCGCGAGCTCTTTGCCCTGCGGATGAAGGGCCGCCTGGTTTCCTCCGGCCACCGTGTGGTCCGGATCGCATTGTGGCTTATTGCCCTGTTGGTGGTCGGCACCGTCGCCCTGGTCTTTGACACGGTGCTGGGAAGAATCGAAGCGGCGGTAGTTTCGGCGCTGTTCACCTGCATCTTGTTGGGAGCTCTGGTCCTCTATCCACGGCGGGTCCGGTCCCGCGGCCGCTCCTCACCCGGCCAGCAGCGGCGGGGCACCTAGGCCCTGATGCCCAGCCGCTGGTTGATGGACAGATGACACATTCTTGATGGCGTTGCTCAGAAATGCGGCCAGTCCTTCCGTGCCCGCCATGGTAAATGCCTGACGCTGGCGGTCGGCCCCTGTGCCAAGCAAAAGAAGCTGCTCGGCCAAGGCTGTGACAATGGCAAGGTCCCCGGACTGCTCCAGTGACTGGTGGGTTTCCTTCAACAAGGCCCTAACCACCTCCGAAGCTGGCGCCAGTACATTGTTAAGGGGATGCACCAATTGGGCACTGAGTCCGTGACGCGCCGAATGCCACAACGCCGCATCCAACATTTCAGGCCCAGTCACCGGAGCCGGGGACGGCTGCCGGGCCACTGATGTGGCCACCAAGGCGCGTCCCAACAATGCCAACAATAGAGTCGTGGACGGTTCCAGCTGGGCATCGGCAACGCGTATTTCCAGCGTAGCTTGTTGATCTGACAGCCTGGCGGACCACGAAACAGAGCCCATATCCGGGGTAACGCCAATGCCGATCAGCGCTTTAGTCCTCTTGTCGTAGTCGGCAGCGTCGATAAAAGTCGGTGGACATCCGGACGTAGTCCACCGCCGATACTCGATGGCACGCCAACTGGAGAAGGTGGTGTCCTTCCCGCACCAAAAAGGAGAGTTTGCAGAGATCGCCAGCAAGGTAGGAAGCCAGGGCCGCAAATAGTTCAGAGCAATTATGGCTTCCTCCCGATCCGGGACCCCCACGTGGATATGAAGGCCGTTGATATGGTGCTCAAGGGCCAGTGTGCCTATGCTGGTGGCAATATCCTGGTACCGCCTATCCTCTGCCACCATGGGCCCTGCGGGGTTGTTGAACGGCGTGCCGACGCCAGCCGCCAGCACTCCTTGGTCCTCGGCGCAGTCGACAAGCGCCGTCCGGAAGCTCCACAGCGCGTGGGCTGCCTCTTCGAACGTTGTGAACACAGGGGAGACAAATTCCACCTGCGAGCGCAAAAACTCGCCATGAACAACATTGCTGCCAAAATTGCGCTCTGCAAGAGCCATTTGAACATCCGCCGCGAGGGGCACCGGCGTCAAAGATGGGCGGTCCAGCAAAACAAACTCTTCCTCGATCCCAAAAGTCAACATCTTCTGTCCCGCCTCCCTCTCTGCCCTGCCTTGCTCATCGATGGGTGCCGCCGCCCTGAAATCCAGACAAGACCTGACCGGAAAAACCACGGGAACAGGAGGAGGCGCCCGGGCTGAACGTCTCGTTCCCATGAGCCTAAAAAATCGGCCTGATGATGATGATGAGGAGAATGCTAGTCCCGATTCCATGGACTGTCCATGAATTCACGCGCAGGAATCCGAATCCCTCGGCGTCCTTTTGCTTTGAGGACCAAAGGTGGTTGACAACCCGGCCTAGTGACCTAGCGTGGAGGGAAGGGCCACATCAAACAGGAGGTTGTCATGGCAGAGATCAAGGGCGAACCAGTAGAAATCTCAACGCGGATCCGGCCAGGTGAATGGACCCCTGAAGGTTTGGCCGAGCTAGTTGCCTCATACCAGCACAAGCTGCTGGCGATGGGTGCACCAGAGAGTGAGATCAGAACCGAGCTGCAGCAGCCAGATGATGGTTCAGCCAGTGTCCGGGTGAGCTGGGACCGCCGCGGCGGGCGGACGTTTGCTGATCTAGGGCAGGGCATACCGCCGGAATCTGAGAATTCACGGGGGGATGGAGAGTCTATCCCCGCCGATGAAGCAACTGCTGACTCACAAGGCCTCGGCGCAGTCCTCGGCGACGCGGAATGGTCCGCCATAGACGCCCCGCCCACTCCCCGGGCAATGAAAGCAGCAGAGAATGGTCCCGTTCCCGACGTCACCATCTACACCGATGACGATGGAAAGACCTACGTTGAAGACGCCACACCCCCCAAGGACCAGTGAAACCACCCCGACAAGAAGCTGAATGCCTAGGGCGACATCGAATCTGGTGCGGACTACAGGTGCACCCGATCGATGTCGTCAGCCACCCACGCCTGGCCATTCCACAGCACGTTGGCTGCAAGTGGCAATTGGTGTGAGGCGCTCTCCACAATGTGCATAAGGTATCCGGCGGTGTTGGGAAACGCCACAAGATCGCCAGCGGCAACTCCCGCCGGAAATTCGAAGCGGCGGCGCAACAAAAGCTCTTCTTCGATGCAATAGGCGCCCACGAGGAACGCGCTGCCCGGGGTTCTTTTCTGTCGGGGCTGCGCCGCATGGATAAGGACAGGATCAACCAGGAAATCAGCTGACGTTGACCGGCATTGTGTCCTATTCATATGCAAACCCACCAGCGGCACACCGTCGCTGCGATTCTTGGTGAAGGCCACCTCGGCAAGGGTGATTCCGCAACCATCCAGCAGTGATCTGCCAGGTTCGCAGCGCAGTTGGATCTTTGCAGCACGCAGTGCGGTGGCGATGGACACGGCTCCAGGTTCTGGCACACAAGCGAGTACCTGGTTCAGCCAGCCACCCCGTATGAGTTCTTGGTGGTACGGGTAGACCCCGGCGACGGGAGCGCCCCCGGAAGCGCCGAATCTGTCTGACTTCCACGTGAGCGTCTCATCCCCCTCGGGCAAGTGCTCCAGCGCGTTCCAAAAATCCTCCCATTGCGAGGAACTGTCCAGATACGACATGGGTATGCCGCCGCCCATGTCCACGAACGCTGGTTGGTGCCCCATGGTGCGCAACTGGCGAATAAGGCTCAGTGACTCGCTGATTCCAAGGGAGCGTGCGCGCGCATCGTAGCCATTGAGGTGGAAGTGAATCCCGGCCACCCTGACCCGGGAGGCCGGCTCAGCGTCTGCCAAGACTTCTAGCCAGTTGGAAGCGAGGAGTCCAAAGCGGGTGGGCGGGATCGCCGGGTGGGCAACTGCCAGCCGCAAAGCCACCTTGAGAGTCGCACCGCGATCGTCCGCCAACTCAATGAGGTCTCGCAGCTCATCGTCGTTGTCCACGCTGATAGTCACCCGCGACGCGATGGCCAGCTGTAGCAGCGCCTGGGACTTCACGGCCGCCGTGACGATGATCCGCTCGGCCGGCACACCGCGGTCAAGGCACTGGCGCAACTCGTTCAGACTTGCCACGTCGACGCCGCAGTCCGCACTGATTGCGTGGTCGATCGCCCCCATAGTTTTATTTGCCTTGCGGGCGAAGTAGATTTGAAAGTCTATGGAGTGGGCACCGGCCGCCGTGCGCAGCTCTTGAGCATTGCGAGCTAGTGCCGTGAACTCGTGCAGGTTGACCGGGGAACCGTAGGCGTCGATCAGCTCACGGCAGCGGGAGGGACTGGTGAGCAGCTCATCCATCCACGGTTCGAGCCGGGCAGTCAACGGGGCTGTCCCGTACATTTTTTCATTCATCAGTACTCCCTATGAGCCGAGTCGATTGATCGATAGCAAGGTCCGCGACGCGCCGTGCCCACAGAGTATATTCCCCATGCAAGGCCCGATTCAGCGTGTCGTGGCCCAGAGTCGGGTCCTCGGTTGGTCGGCCCAATGCCGCCAACGACTCATTCCTGGATCCGTCGGATGCCAGAGCGGTGCCGTCCGGCTCGGTCAGCAAGCCTCGGTCGCCGGCTCTGATCGATACTTGCCCGTCCTGCAAGAGCGCACTGACCACATCACTGTTGGGGTGGCCACCAGGTGCGGCACGGTGGAGCGAACCTGGTCCCGGCGTCACGGCGTCCACCAAGACAGCTTCCCGTGGCGGGCTCTCTCCCGGTGTCGCAAGGTGGAGCATTCCAGTGTCGAATAACGCCACCAGCTTGCGTGCTGTCAGCTCCGGCGGGCCGAAAGCGAACCGTTCCAGGTTTCCCGCGATCCGGACAAACTGGGTCCACGCACGGGTGCTCCTTGGCAGCCGGTCCATCACCAACACCACCTCTGCATAGAGTCCTGACCAGACCCGGGCCCAAAGCCACGCCGTGGTGACAGGTGACGCCATCCGATTCACGGCGAGGCTGTGGCGCAAGTGGTCGGACGCTGTCACTGGACGCGGCAATGTCCCAGCATCGATTCGGGGGTCTGTGGCGCGCCCCGTCGTCGCTGTGCGCCACAGTGAGAGCGCAGTCTCCGTTGACCCCATGAGTTGGGCGCACTGAAGAGCGCACTGAAGGAGAACCGTCCACATCCCGGCCAGGCCAACACCACCGTCGGGCACCACCTCGCGAACCTGCCTGCCCCACTCGCGCAGCCGTAGTTTGTGTTGTTCCACGCAAGCGGAAATCTGCTCAGGCACGGCCTCGCTCTTGGGGTACATGAGGGACCCGCTTCGAGATGAGAAGATCATTCTCCGGGGTTCGCGTCCACTGGCGACGTAGTGCAGCCCTGCTCCCCCGCGGCAGTCACCGCCGGGCGGCTGCCATGAGCCGCCACGGCCTTCGGTCAGCAGCAGCGCCACATCGTAGGCGGTCAAGGCGGCACCACGAATCCAGACGGTGGACTCCGCGGGGATGTCCTCTTGGGTGAGGGCAGAGTAGTCTCCGATGAGAGCGTGCTGGTTGACCGTTCCGGGAAGCGGCTCGGCAGGAACGGCGTCGGCCAGTCCGTGCCCTGTCGCGAGCAGAACCTCGTCATAGTGACGCTCCCCGAAGGAACCCCTGACCTGCCACTGTGAGCCTCTTCGTTCCACACCCGTCACCGCAAAGGGGGCGTGGACTACTTTCATGTTCCCGTGCCGGGCTAACAGCCGAAACTGTTCCCGCAGATACTGGCCCACCAAAACGCGGGGCGGGTACTTTTCGCCAGACCATTCCGGTGCCACCCGTGTCACCCAAGCGGAGAAATTCTCACTGCTCAGCGAGGAGGAGGCGTCCACAATGCCCATATTCACGTTCAAGCGCAGCACCTCAGCTTGCTCGCGTCGCCACACACTGCCGGAGCCCGGAGGGAGAGGGTCAAACACCTCAACGGTGATGTGCTTGGCGGCCGCCACGGTGAGCCGCTCGTGAAGCGCCAGCAGGGCAAAGAGGCTCTTTGGCCCGCCGCCGATCACGGCCAGGCGGATCATTGCTCCCCAAGTTCCTCGGGTTCTGCGGTGCTCCCCTGCTCTGGATCCACATTGTAGGTGGAACGAACCCAATCATCGTTGTAAACCGTCTGCAGGTAGGGCACCCCTGTGTCATGAACCATGAACGCAATGCGCGCCCCTGAGGTCAGGGTAGGTACCAGCTTTTCCATGGCGGCAACTATGGCCCCCGTGGAAGCGCCGGCCAGAATGCCTTCCCTCCGAGCAAGTAGCCTGCAGCCACGCACCATGTCGATTTCTTCGATCGCCATGACCATGTCCGGTTCTGCGCTGGCTGCCAACTCCGGCACTATGCCAGCACCAAGTCCCGGCAACCGGCGCGTACCGGACTTTCCGCCGAACAGCACCGAGCCCACGGAGTCCACGGCAACAATTTTTGTGTCAAGGTTGTGCGCCCGAATGTACTGCTGGCAGCCAAGGAGCGTCCCGGTGGTGCTGGTGGCAACAAACAAGAAGTCAAGGTTCCCGCCGGATCCGGCGATGATTTCCGGCATAGTCGTGGTGAAGTGTGCGCGCGGGTTGGCCATGGAACCATACTGATTGCTGGTCACCGCACCTGGGTTCTTATCCAGGAGTTCCCCTACTCGACGACGGCGCGCGGCGAGCTTGTTGCCATCAGCGGGGGTCTCCACACGATTCACCGTAGCCCCGTACGCCTCCATCAGCTCCAACGCTAAAGGATTGGCATTCTCATCGACCACTGCCGTGAATTTGATGCCACGAACCACACACTGCCGCGCTAAAGCTATACCTAGATTTCCCGAGGTTGACTCGACAATCATGCCTCCGGTCTTGAGTTGACCTGACCCCAGCAGTTCCTCGACTAATTCGTTCGCCGTCCGCTCCTTGGTGCTGCCAGCAAGTTGCAGCAAGTCAAGCTTGGCATACACGGCAACGTCGCGAGATTCGAAGAGTCGGCTGATCTGCACCGTCGGAGTCACGAATGGATGTAGCGTTCCCAGACTATTCAAAACTGGTTGTCCCATTTCTACTATGCGCACGTTCACACCCTGAGTTTTCCTGCCCCGGAGCCGCCCGGCAGACGTTATGCGTTGTTACGACGGACTGGTCGAACCACCATGTTGTTGGCGTCTGGCTAGTCTAGGTGGCAGTCGGATCATTGCGGCGAGTCATTACGGGCGTGTTTCACCGCTCCCGGCACAGAATGTTTCCGAAACCGCCCCCGGCACATTTGTTGCGGCGCAGCTCGAACAACGCTAGGCGGGAAGTTTTGTGGGACAGTGAAGTCATGACTCCGCCAACGCACAAAGTCCAGCTGGACAGTTCAGAACGGAAAGACAGCGGTCCCAGGGCTGACCCCCCGGCGCCGACTCTCTTGTCCTCGGTCATGCACATGGCCGACGCCGTCCATGAAATTCGCACCAGGATAGCCACTGCCACCGGTGCCACCCCCACCATCGTCGCCTATCCAGGCTATGGCAGCACCAGCTGGGTGCGCGTCCTCGCCCGAGTAGTCCTCATGAGAAGGCCCGGCGCCACCAGCGGCACATTGCGGGGTTGGCGGGCCTTCACGAGCGTACCGCTCCGGGACAGCGAAGTGGAAGTGGAAATCGGTGGCGTGAACCATACGGTCCGCGCCGACTCCGGTGGACTGGTGGACGTGGTTCTGGACGCTGCCTTGTCCCCTGGGTGGCACCAGTTCTCCCTGCGCAGCCCGACTGCGCCCCAGACCGAAGGGCGAATCCTGATTCTGGCGCCGGAAGCCACCTTCGGCATCGTCTCCGATATCGACGACACCGTGATGGTGACAGCACTTCCCCGGCCGCTGCTGGCCCTGTGGAACACACTCGTGGTCAGCGAGCGGGCCCGGACACCCACCCCAGGCATGGCGGTTCTCTATGACCGGATTGTGGCCGCGCACGTCAACGCGCCCATGATCTACCTGTCGACCGGCCCATGGAACGTGGCACCTGCCCTGGCCCGGTTCCTTGCCCGGAATCTATATCCCGACGGCGTACTGCTGCTCACCGATTGGGGCCCAACACGTCAGCGCTGGTTCCGCAGTGGACCAGAGCATAAGCGGCGAAACTTGGAGCGGCTGGCCCGGGAATTCCCCGGCGTCAGGTGGCTCCTGGTCGGTGACGACGGCCAGCACGATCCGCAAATATACGCCGATTTTGCCCGCACTCATGCTGCGCAGACGGCGGCGATTGCCATCCGCCAGCTGTCGGCAGGTGAAGCGCTGCTCGCCGGTGGACGCACGTCCGAGGACACGGTTGAGACAGAGCACGGTGCAGTGACGTGGCTTTCCGCGCCAGATGGGGCCGGACTGGCAACGCAACTTAAAGTCCACGGCTTTCTCTAGAATCGGTTTCATTCCCCGTTCTTCATTCACTCAAACGCGAAGGTCGTCATGACAGAGAATCATCGCCGGGCGGACAACCGTGCCGCTGTGGTCATCAACCCAATGAAGTCTCCCGACGACGACTTCAAAGCAAACTTCTTCAAACTGTGCGCTGATGCCGGCTGGGCTGAACCCCTGTGGCTGGAAACCTCGAAGGAAGACCCCGGAAGTGGCCAAGCCAGGGAAGCGCTTGAGGCGGGGGTCGACGTCGTCATAGCCGCCGGCGGCGACGGCACTGTCCGCTGTGTCGCAGAAATCCTCGCAGGCACGGACACCCCGATGGGTTTGGTGCCCTTGGGGACAGGCAATTTGCTGGCCCGCAACCTCGGCATTGATGTCACAGATCCACTGAACGCCGGCAAGGGTGTTTTGAACGGATCCGAGACTGCAATGGACGTGGTCAGGGCTGTCGTTGATCACGGGAAGCATGAACAACTGTTCCTGGTCGCCGCCGGTCTGGGTTACGACGCATCCATCATGGGCGACACCATCGACGGGCTCAAGGACAGGGTGGGTTGGCTAGCCTACGTTGAATCCGGCATCCGGAACCTGCCAGGGAAATCTGTCACGGCCACGGTTACGGTGGACGGGCATTCCACCATCCACCGTAGGGTCCGCAGCGTGATGGTGGGCAATTGTGGAAAGCTGATGGGCGGTCTCCAAATTTTCCCGGACGCGTCGGTCACCGACGGCATCTTGGATCTCCTGATTCTGGCCCCCCGCGGCCGGTTTGGTTGGCTTGGCGTGGTTGCTGCCGTCTTTGGCAAAGGAAGTAACAAATCGGTGCAAAGCCACGCCGGCAAGAAGGCCGAAATAGCACTGGACCGTCCACAGGAATTCCAGGTCGACGGTGATCATCTGGGCATGGCAACACATCTGCAGGTCACCGTTGAACCGCTGGCACTGACCATCAGAATGATGGGCTCACTGGCAGCAGGTCAGTGAAAACGGCACGAATTTTACGGTTTCCTCGTATCCGCTGATTTCGTGGGTTCCACGGCCGGCGGCAACCAGCAGACTGTGATCTACCCCAAAGTCCACTGGGACGGGCCCGCCGCAGCCGCTATGGTTGATGGCGGTGCCCGTCGACGCGTGCCTTGTGGCCCATGGCCCAGCCGAACGGACGGCGATTGCCCACTCATCGCTCCACTACACCGGTCCACCTAGCTGGTTCGCAGGAAGAATTTCATGACTCTCGCACGCCCTTTGGCCAACAGACTATTTCCGGCCGCGACGGCCTTGGCCGCAGCACTGGTTCTCGCCGGCTGCACGCCAGCCTCCACCATTTCCGACACCGGCACACCAGTCACCGGCGGAACTCTGGTCTACGCCTCCGGCGACGCCGAACCCAGCTGCCTTGATCCGCACGTCGGCGGAAACTACCCGCAGGCACTTGTTGCCTCGCAATACTTAGAGACGCTGTACACCAAGGACACTGACGGCACGTTGATCCCCTGGCTCGCCAAGGACTCCACCGTGTCCGACGACGGCCTGACCCGCACCGTGACCATCCGCGACGGCATCAGCTTCACCGACGGCACCGCCCTGGACGCTGCAGCAGTCAAGGCCAACTTTGAGCATCTGCTAGATCCCGATACCGCCTCATCCACCGGCTACCTCGCTCTGGGCAAGATCGATTCCATGAAAGCCGTCAATGCCACCACTTTGGAGCTGAAGCTCACGGCCCCGGACAACTCCCTGCTCGAATCCTTCTCCATGCCGTGGGTGGCGATCGAATCCCCCACGGCGCTCAAGCGCAGCCAGGAAGAGAACTGCGCATCGCCTGTGGGCACCGGACCTTTCAAGGTTGCCTCCTGGAAGAAGCAGGACTCCGTGAACCTGGTCCGCAACGCCAACTACGTACTTCCGGACCCGGCAGCCGGTCATGCGGGCACCTCCTACCTGGACGCCATCACTTGGCGATTCATCCCCGAGGCAGCAACTCGATACGCGGCACTACAAGCTGGCGAGGCACAGGTCATTGATAACGCCCAGCCAGATGCCATTGCCGCGGCCGAGAAGACCTCCACCATCAAGCATTTGGACGCACCGCGCCCGGGGGCCGCGAACCGCATTGAGCTGAACTCCTCAAAGGCACCGTTCAATGACCTCAAGGTCCGGGAGGCCTTCATCCATGCGGTGAACATCAACGCCAGCATCGATTCCTTGTTCTTCGACACAGCGCCGCGTTCTTACTCGCCTCTGTCCAGCGTCGAACCGCTTGCCGTCTCTGCCGAGCCTCTCTTCGGCTACGACCCGGCCAAGGCAGGCAAGCTGCTAGATGCCGCGGGCTGGAGTGCTCGTGATGCGCAGGGATACCGCGTCAAGGACGGCACCCGGCTCTCCCTCACGTTCCCGGTGAGCACCAGCCAGTCAATCCCTGCTGAACAATCACTCTTTGAACAGATGCAGGCCACGGCCAAGGAATCGGGCATCGAGATCAAAATCAACTTGTTGGATCTGTCCAGCTGGTACGGAGAATTGTTCAAGAACAACTACAACCTGGTCTCCGCCCCGTACACCAAGGTTGGTCCGAGCGTCCTATCCATCCTCTTCCACTCTGATTCGACCATTCCCGCACCGTCGGGCTACTTCGCCAACCTCTCCCAGGTCAAGGATTCGGGTCTGGATGCGTTGCTTGACACTGCCGGAGCCACCAAGGACGACGCAGAACGCAAGGACCTCTACACGCAGGCGCAGAAAAAGGTCCTCGAGGGTTACTACCTCCTCCCGCTCTACAACCAGCAAAACCACTTCCTGTACTCGGAGAAGCTCAAAAACGTCGGTGCCACCACCTCGGTGGCAACCCCCACGTTCTTTGACGCGTGGCTGGCCAACTAGTTACCACCAGAAGACGCCCCCACCCATGAGAATCTCCGCGGCCATCCGGTCACCCGAAATTTTCGGGTCCTCCGTGCGCTGGCTGCTGGGCAAGCTCGGCGGGGGCGTCTTTGCGCTCTGGGCGGTTGCCACAGCCATTTTCTTTGGAATCAGGATGATTCCCGGAGACCCGGCAGCGGCCATCATGGGCGGTCCGGGCTCTCAAGCGTCGGCCGAAGCCCTTGCAGCAGCCCGCGCCCAGTACGGTCTTGACCAGCCGCTGTACGTTCAGTACTTTGGCCAATTGGGGCGACTGGCCACCGGCGACTGGGGTACCTCCTATTCGCTGAAGAGCCCCGTCTCCGAGGTGCTGGGCGAGCTGATTCCGCCCACTCTGATCCTTGCCGTGCTCGCGCTGCTGGTGGCCTGGGCCATGGCCTTGGTCCTGGCGGTGCTTTCCACCCGCAGCGGCGCCCTCGGTTCGGCATTGGCTTCGGGACTGGAAATTGTGTCGGCCGCCGTCCCGCACTTTTGGCTGGCCAGCGTGCTGATCATGGTCTTTTCCACCCTGCTGGGTTGGCTTCCGCCGGTGAGCACCACGACACCGGCCGGCCTGATCTTGCCGGTCATCACCTTGGCCCTGCCGCTGGCAGGTTTTTTAGGTCAGGTCATGCGGGACACCATGGTCGAAGCGCAGCGCTCAGCCTATGCCCTGTCGGCCCGGGCCCGCGGAGAATCGGAACTCGGCGTGCTGCTGCGCCATTCTCTGCGGCACTCCGCGCTTCCAGGCATTGCCCTCTCGGGATGGGCCTTGGGCTCGCTGCTCTCCGGTGCGGTGGTGGTTGAGTCAATCTTTGCCCGGCCTGGCCTGGGCCGATCCCTCCTCTCGGCAGTCACTGCCCGTGACATCCCCTTGGTCACCGGCGTCGCACTGCTTTCAGCCGCCGCCTACGTGGTGATCATGGCACTGTCCGACATTGCCGAACGCATCGTGGACCCGCGAATTGGCGCACCATGAGTATCCCGGACACTCGTGTGCCAACGAGAGATCCGCTGTTGGCCCCGCGCGCAACCCGCAGATCTCGCCCAGACGCCGCCTGGGCGAGGAGACGTACCGCGCACATCCCGTTGCTCGTCTCCGGTGCAGTGCTGCTCTTTTTTGTTGTGGCAGCCGTGGCCCCGAATCTCTTGGCTCCGGTTGACCCGCTGGCCATCAACCCCGCCGAGGCATTCTGCGCCCCCGGCGCCGAGCATCTGCTGGGCACCGACGAATCGGGGCGGGACATCTATTCGCGCATCATCCACGGATCACGGCCGTCGCTGTTCATTGGGGCCGCGGCAACGGCGATAGGACTCGGCCTGGCCTTGATATTGGGCACCCTGGCCGGCTTCGGTGGACGGTGGCTGGACGTTGGTGTGGGCCGCCTTCTGGAGGTGCTCTTCGCCTTGCCCGGGCTGCTGCTGGCCCTGGTGTTCATCGCCATTGCCGGGCCCGGCGTGGCTACAACAGTCGTAGCAGTGGGCCTGACCAGCGCCCCCGGATACGCGCGGATGATCCGTGCCCAGATCATCGCCTTGCGCACCTCCCCCATGGTGGAAGCTGCCACGGTGCTCGGACGCAACCGGTTCCGTATCCTCACTGTGCACATCCTGCCCAACGCTCTTGCCCCGATTGCTGTACTGGCAACGCTGGGGCTGGGTCAGGCCATTCTCTGGGCTGCATCACTAAGCTTTCTGGGTCTCGGTTCGCCTCCGCCTGCCCCCGAATGGGGCACCATGCTTTCGGCCGGACGCACGTACCTCGCCCTGGCTTGGTGGATGACGTTCTTCCCCGGGCTGGCCATCGTGCTGGTGGCAGCAGCCTCCACGGTGCTCTCCCGAGCATTGAAGTTCGGGGGCACCCGGTGAGCGCCGCCGAACCCCTGCTGCGGGTCGCGGATCTGAACGTCTCCTTCGGCGGGAGCAGTGTTGTGAGTGGCGTTTCCTTCACGGTGGCCCCCGGGGAATGTCTGGCGCTGGTGGGCGAATCGGGGTCAGGTAAATCGGTGACGGCCAGGTCCCTGATCGGTCTGGCCGGACCCGGCTCACTGGTACAGGCCAAGACCCTTGAGCTTGCCGGCCGCGACGCCAGGACGCTTTCACCGCGAAGCTGGCGCGGCCTCCGCGGGAAGCAGGTGGGTTTCATCCTGCAGGATGCTCTGACCTCGCTGGATCCGCTGCGAACCCTCGGCAAGGAAATCGACGACGCGCTGCGCCTTCACTCGAGCGGCTCCGGGGCACAACGCGCCGCACGGGTGATTGAACTGCTTGAGGCCGTGGGTCTTGACGACCCGGTTCGCAGGGTATCCCAACGCTCCGGGGAACTCTCCGGCGGCATGCGCCAGCGTGCGCTGATAGCCGCCGCAATTGCCTTGGACCCGGCGCTGATCATTGCCGATGAGCCCACCACGGCACTGGACGCCACGATCGCCGCATCAGTGATGCGCCTGCTCGGTGACTTGCGCCAGACGGGTTCGGGAATGCTCCTGATCAGCCATGACCTCGCGGCGGTGGCAAGTGTTGCCGATTCGATCGCCGTCATGGCGGCCGGGAAGATCGTGGAACGGGGCTCGCGCGAACAGATCTTCCAGGACCCGCAACACCCGTACACCCGTGCGCTGCTGGCTGCGGTTCCCGCCGGCAAGCCACGCTTCACGCGGCTCTCCCCCGCCGCCGGTGCCACGGCAACGTCAGCGAGCGAACCGCCCGGGACGCCGGCACCCAACGGTGGGCAGTCCGACGTCGTACAGCCTCTACTGCGCGCACGTGGACTCTCCAAGAACTTCCCCATGGCCTCGTCCGCCGATTTCGGAGCCGTGCGCAACGTCAGCTTCGAGCTGTTGCCCGGCCGCACCCTGGGTGTGGTGGGCGAATCCGGATCTGGCAAGACAACCACCGCCCGCATGGCCCTGGGACTGCTGACCCCCAGCACCGGAACCGTCGAACTCTTCGGTGAACCGTGGAGCTCGGTGTCCGAATCCGAACGCCGGAGCCGCCGCTCGTCGCTGGGCGCCATTTATCAAGATCCGCTCTCATCCTTTGACCCTCGCCATTCTGCCGGTGCGCTCCTGGCCGATGCGGTGAGTTTTGGCGCCACGCGCAATCCACGCACCCACGCCAGCAGGATCACCGAATTGCTTCAGCAGGTGGGTTTGGCGCCCGAGACGGCAACTCGCAACCCTGCCACGCTCTCGGGCGGGCAACGTCAACGCCTGGCCATTGCCCGCGCCCTAGCACCGAACCCGCAGGTGCTGATCTGCGACGAGCCGGTCTCATCCCTGGACGTCTCCATCCAGGCCCAGATCCTTGACCTGCTCGATGAGCTGCAGCGCAGGCTTGGGCTGGGCTACTTGTTCATCTCCCACGATCTCTCGGTGATCAGGCACATGAGTGATGCGGTGCTAGTGATGCGCGCGGGGGAAGTTGTTGAGTCCGGAGCTACTGAGCAGGTGTTCACCGACCCGCAGCACCACTACACGCGCACCTTGTTGGCCGCCGCGCCACAGTTGCTGCCACAGCGGCCACTGCGGTGAGGATCACTGGAAAGTATGGCAGAAAGTTCGCTCGAGGCTGGGAAGATTGAAGAGTAGCTATGACCAATGGAGGACCCCCTTGAATACCTTGATCCAAAAGTTCCTTGCCCTTTTCTCCTCCGCCGAGCAGGGGTACCGAGAATCGCCTGAGAATCACCTCACACAGGGTGGAATGCCGTTGGCCAGCGCCGTCTACTTGCGCGAGTTTGCCCATCGGCTCGGTTTGGAAGTTGACGATCTCTCACCCGCCGAGCAGGCCGTATTGAAGGCCCGCCTGGATCAGTCCATGGACTTCCGGGAAGAAAACTATGGCTTCCTCTATCACCAGGTCTACAAGCTCGGTCATGGTTATTCCCTGGCCGACGCCAGCCGGGTCAGCGCCCAGATCAACGAAATCATTGTTGATCCGACCGCCAGGGCATATTTGGACTACCGCGAGAACGCTGTGGCGGCCGAAGCCCTGATGGTCGCGGGCTCCCTGCTGGAAAAGGAAGGTGATGCCGCGGCGGCCGGACGGTTGTTCAAGTTGGCTGATGCCCGCCGTCATCGCAGCTCAGTATTGGAGATCAACGGAGCTGACGCAGCGGCCGCGGAAGTTGTTCACGATGAGGCAGAGGTCGCTGCAAAGGCAGCCCCCCACACCATCGACGAGGGCCCCGCGGCGCCTGACCATGACCCTAAGTCCGGGCTGTCCGGGCTCATGGACGGCCCGGACAAGGCTGCCAAGCCCCGCAAGTAGTTCGGCGGCACGTCCGTAGGACGGCCCCGCCACCGGGCGGGGCCGTCCCGAGCGTGCATTCCGGTTCAGCCACGGCAATATGGTGACGTTGCGGCACGATGCCACGTCAGAGAAAAGCCTGAATTTATGGTTGCGAAAGTTGATGTCGTGGTCATTGGCGGCGGCGCCATGGGCAGCGCCGCGGCCTTGAGTGTGGCTCGCAGTGGCAAGTCCGTGGTGTTGTTGGAACAGTACACGCCAGGCCACAGCCTGGGTGCGTCCCACGGTGCCGCACGGAACTTTAACAGCGCCTACCAGCAAGCTGAATATCTGAGCTTGGTCAGCGAAGCTCGGCAGTTGTGGGATGGCCTGGCAGACGAAACGAGCCCAAGAAGCGTTCGGTGATAAGCACCTTCATTGCTCCTGACGATGCCATGGAACGGTGGGCGGGAATGCGGTTCCGCAGCAGTGTGCTCTACGTCCCGGATGCGGGGCGCGTCCGGGCTGCGGACGCGCTGATCGCGCTGCGGACGGCGGCACAAGCCCATGGTGCACAGTTTCGCTATGAAACGGCGGTTCGGGCGGTTACTGTTCTCGGCGAGAACCTAGTGGCTGTCGCCACGGACGACGCCGAGTACCTTGCCGCCCGCTTCATCGTCACAGCCGGCACACTTCCAGCCGGTCAGGCACGCGGTGGAATGGCCCAGCTACAACCACAACCCAGATCCCCGTTTTACTGATGACGACTACTGGTACAGCACCACGTATGGCATGCTCACCCCTGGCGAGGGCGACAAGATTGGTTGGCACGGCGTGGGGGCCCTGGGGTGGATCCCGATACCCGTGACTTCGCAGCCGAGCCACGGCAGATGAACGCTCTTCACCGCTGCGTCCGCGACTGGTTTCCCGGCCACGGTTTCACGTTCACGCCCGCCATTGGCCGCGTGCTGGCCGATCTTGCCACCGGAATCCCGGCCCCGTCACTGTTCCGTGCGCCACGAGCCCAACCAAGCCCGTATTAGCCAACGGCGTAGAGATTCCCGTTCCCTGGAACTCATGCTCTAGTGTCGAATGATGGCAACTGTTCTTGGCACCACCGCGCAAATTCCCGCATTCGGCAGTCAGAACCAGGGGTTCGTCCAAGTGCGCGGCGCCCGGGAGAACAACCTGAAAAACGTTGATGTGGATGTCCCCCGCGATGCGATTGTGGCGTTCACCGGGATCTCCGGGAGCGGAAAATCCTCGTTGGCGTTCGGCACCATCTTCGCCGAAGCCCAGCGCCGCTACTTTGAGTCTGTGGCACCCTACGCACGCCGTCTCATCCAGCAGGGCAACAATCCGCGGGTGGAATCGATCTCAGGACTTCCGCCGGCGGTGGCCATGGCGCAGCGGCGCGGCACACCGAGCACCCGCTCCTCGGTGGGAACCGTTACGACCCTGTCCAACTCGCTGCGCATGCTTTTCTCGCGCGCGGGCGACTACCCCGAGGGCGCAGGCATCTTGTACTCAGATTCGTTCTCCCCCAACACGGTGGCGGGGGCGTGCCCGGTGTGCCACGGCTTGGGCACAGCCCACACCGTCACAGAACAGTTGCTGGTCCCTGATCCCCGCCTCACTATCAGAGAAGGTGCCGTTGCCGCGTGGCCAGGAGCATGGCAGGGCAAGAACCTTCGGGACATTCTCACCCACCTGGGCTACGACGTCGACCTTCCCTGGCAGAAGCTGCCGCAGAAGGAACGCGATTGGATTCTCTTTACCGACCAGCAGCCGGTAGTGGAAGTGACGCCGCAGCGGGACAGGGTAGCAAAACCCTACAAGGGCAAGTTCTGGAGTGCACGCAGCCATGTGCTTCACACTCTTGCCGATTCCAAGAGTGCGCCCATGCGTGACCGGGCCTTAGCGTTTATGCAGTCCGGACCCTGCCTGGAATGTGAGGGCAGCGGCCTGAAACCTGACGCTCTGGCGGTGACGGTGGATGGTCGGAACATCTTCACCATGAACGCCCTGCCCTTGACCAATCTCGCCACGGTCCTTCGTGCCTTTGTCGCTGAGCACCATGGGGATGATGGCAGTAGGGAGGCGGTTGCCGCGGCGATTTGCCAGGACCTGCTGCAGCGCATCACTGTCCTCTTGGATTTGGGCCTAGGCTATCTGAGCCTTGGCCGAAGCACCCCAACACTCTCCCCGGGCGAGATGCAACGGCTGCGGATAGCCACTCAGCTGCGCTCCGGGCTCTTCGGGGTCATCTACGTTTTAGATGAGCCGTCCGCAGGGTTGCACCCGGCCGACGCCGAACCGCTGCTGGAAGTCTTGGGGCAACTGAAAGACGCGGGCAATACCGTTTTCATTGTTGAACACAACATGGACATGGTGCGCCGAGCGGACTGGCTTGTAGATGTGGGGCCCCGGGCCGGGGGCCAAGGTGGACAGGTGCTCTATAGCGGACCCATCGCCGGCCTGGCCGACGTGCCGGAGTCCCTCACCCGTCCATATCTGTTGGGCAACGCCTCGCCGTCGTCCCCGCTGGCCTCCCCTGTTCAAACGGCTCCCAGGCGAGCCCACCAAGGCTGGATGCGCCTTGCCGGGATCACCAAGCACAACCTGCAGGACGTCACCGTGCAGGTACCGCGGGCAGTCCTCTCCGCTGTCACCGGGGTGTCTGGTTCAGGCAAGTCGACCCTCTTGGAGATGCTCAACGGCGCCGCAGGTGGGCACGGCGTCCAAGGCGCACGCCAAACATCCGGGTTTGAGCCCGGGGAGCGGGTGATCCAGGTAGACCAACGGCCCATCGGCCGGACACCGCGATCCAATCTTGCGACCTACACGGGACTGTTCGACGCCGTCCGGCGCGAGTTCGCCGCCACCAAGGGAGCACGGGCACGGGGTTTCACGGCCGGGCGCTTCTCGTTCAATGTCCCGGGTGGACGCTGCGAAACGTGTCTCGGTGAGGGCGCGGTAGCTGTGGAGCTGTTGTTTCTGCCCGGTAGCTATGGCCCTTGCCCGGATTGCCGCGGTACCCGTTTCAACGACGAAACCCTCGCTGTTGAGTACCAGGGGCGTAACATTGCTCAAATTCTCGAGCTCAGCGTGGACGCGGCAGCGGACCTGCTCGGCACCATCCCCTCCGTTGCACGAAGCTTGGCGACCCTGCGCGAGGTCGGTCTGGGCTACCTCCGGCTGGGGCAGCCCGCCACTGAGCTCTCCGGCGGAGAAGCTCAACGCATCAAATTGGCCACCGAACTCCAACGTCCTGGCCGGGGTCACAGCCTGTATCTGCTCGATGAACCCACCACAGGGCTGCACCCGGCCGATGTGAGATTGCTGGTGCATCAGCTTAACCGTCTCGTAGCGGCCGGAAATACTGTGGTGGTGGTCGAACACGATATGGACGTTGTTGCGGCAGCAGACTGGGTGATCGATCTTGGCCCCTCCGGTGGAGCGGATGGCGGACGCATCATGGCCTCCGGTACGCCGGAAGATGTGGCTGCAGCAGGGACGGGCCGCACCGCCGCCTACCTTTCGCTGGCATTGGCGCGACGCTGACGCGCCACGTCGGCGTGTAAGTAGTAGGACCCTCTGATCTGGGGCGCGCCCTCGATTCCTGCGTCCCGGTCACTTCACTGTCGGCGGTGAGCCCGGGACGAACGGGCAGAACACGAACGGGCAACAATGGTGAAATGGTGAGAATTAGTTAATATTCAAGATTATTTCGCAAGTGACTGGATTTACACGGTCATTGTGCTGTAGCTTATCTATTAGTCCCCGACGAATCTGTCCGGGATGTCCGCGTGCAATTGAAGGGAGGCAATGATGTTTACAGTTATCAAGTCCGGAGTTATCGGCTCCCGTCATGCCTTGCCCGGCACGCCCGTCAATCGCCGTCACGGCTAGCACCGTTACCGCGTAGGGCCGCCGCAGCAAGGCTGCCCGGACCAGGCTGCGCTTGAGCAGCCACTCTCCGACCGATCATTCTTGGTCATTCGCCGCGCCCCTAGCTGGCACAGCTCCGCAATCACAGCACTCAATGTGATAGCGGAATCCTTGCCGGCCGCTGCGGAAGATCATTGTTTGCCGGCCTGATAACACGCACAAAACAACTCGCGCTCTTTTGTGTTCTCATAATGCCGTTTTCGTTCATTCCGAAATGAAAAGAAGGGCTTTATTTGCCGCGCCACAATATGTCCAGCAATTCACTGCCAGCATCGAAAGGAGGTGTCACCATGAACCCCAAACCCAGCAAGTCATCGATCAAGAGGATCTTCTTCACTCCCGTGGACCAGCAAAAGTTCAATGAGCTTCGCGATCGCCACTATCGCGAGATCGTACGAGTGGATCTGTTCACCATCCGCTAAGTCATTCGGTCAGCCAAGTCGTGCCGGAGACGGCACACCACTGAAAGGAGGACACGAAATGGCCATTACACATTTCACGCACCTCACTCCCACATCAGGTACGGTGCACCGCGCACCTACCGGACACCGTGAACAGCCCGTGCTGACCAGCACGGGCTGTTTTGGTTTCGGCCCCAGCTCCAGAACACGCTGGAAATCACCAAGGCGCCCTCATCAGCTTTCCCGCAAGAGCCGACGCCGGAGGGCGGTGAGTATGCGTCTGACATCAAGGGCCACTGTCGCCCCTGGCCCCAGCAATGCACCCTCAAACGCAGGGGTGGTGGCGACCGTATGGGTGAGGTTGACCAAACACTTGGCGGCCTTGTCGAAAACTTCTGACCCGGCGCTGCCGTCATCCCACGCTCGGAGCACGTCCGCCGTCGCGGACAAACAACTTGCCAGTGGCTCCCGCAGCCCGTCCCTGAGCCGGACATCTAGGGGCCCTTCCCATATTGCCCCCGCTAAGACTTCGGAAAGGTCCCGAACATGGAATGTGACGTCCTCCAGGACTGCCAAATCCGCATAACTGTTAGAAAGTATGCGGTGACGCGAGCGGAGCCGGGCTCGCGGGTTGGCTCGATGACTTTCTGCTGCCTCGTGGACGGCGCCACGGACTTCTCCAACAGCGTCCTCCAACAGGCGCCCGCGGCTGGCCCAGTCCTCATGACTGGGCGGCCACGGCTCACCAAGGGCAGCCGCGGCGTCGTCGAGTTGTTCGATTAGTATGCCTCGTGCCCGGCGGCTCTGCGCTTGTGCTGCGTCTAGGGCTAGTGGGGGGAAGACCGTCACGTTGACAACTAAGCCGACCAGTATGCCCAGTAGCATTTGGGCGCCATAGCCCAGAGAGAATGCCTGCCCCTCACTTCTGCCGATGATAAGAACCAGCAGAGTCGCCACCGGGATATAGTCTCGCCCGGCACCGAGGCGAGGTAAGCCGGCCAGCAGTATCCCTGCCCCCACGGCAAGAGAAATAGACACAACGTTGGGGGTTCCCAGTACCAACACCCCGACGCCGAGGATGATTCCCAGTATCAGGCCATACAGCGTTTGCAATCCCGTCCGCACGGATCCCATGAACGTGGGGTACATGCTGACCAGAACACCGAAAGGGGCGTAGTAGGGGTAGTCGTCCACCACACCAGGCATCAGGGGAGCCAACCACCAGGCAATCCCCACCGCTAGGGCGGTCTTGGCGGCGAGCAACACGCGTCGCCCCGTCACGGTGGATCTCATTCCAGTCCTGAACGTTCCCACAAGGTTCCTGCCTTCCAGATGTCCAGCAATATCCGAACTCCCACCCTAGCGGTGTGACGCCGCACTGACTGCGCCCGTATCGTGAGCTGAGACAGAGATTAGGAGAATCTGTCTCAGCTCACGATACGGGCGCAATATGTGACTTTGGTGTACTTGACCGAAGCCAACGGGCTAACAACCGGTTCGAACACTCTGCGCAGAGACCCCGCTCGGCCCGTGCAGAATTCATTCGCAAACCGGATCGAAGTACCAGCCCCGCACACCCAACGAATCGCTAAGCGAGCCCTGCGCCGCCTCAGGACCAACAATGCCAGCGGCCAGCTGGCCGCTGCGATTTTTAGCTGGACTGCGGGGACCTTTGCCTCTACCGCGGCCGCTCCGGAAGCCACACAGTGGTATGCAACGAAGGCGGTGTAAGCCCATGACCAGTAATCCGGCTGTTGGCAGTAAGAACCCGCGCTCAAGTAGTGGTCGTCCCGGAGTAGCTGGCGCCATCGTCGCCCTGGTCTTGGGGACGTTCCTTGCGATGCTGGGTGTGGGCGGGATCTTTGGCGGGGTCGCCTCAGCGGTAGTGACGTCCCTGCAAGGGGCTGACGGCTACTTCAATTCGCCCACGCGTGGGTTCTCCACCAGTTCCCATGCGCTCACCTCCCCACCTGCCCAGATCGGGGTCAACACGATCCCCTTTGACCTGGGCACCATCCGGATTAACGCCGCAGCCACGACGCCCGGCGGCCAGGTATTCATTGGTATAGGCCCGCGGGCTGAGGTGGAGCACTACCTCCAGGGCGTCCACACAACGGAAATCACCGGCATCAGGTCTTCGCCGTTCAGGGTGAGCTATTCCGACGTGCCTGGATCTGCTGTCCCCACGCCGCCTGCAGCGCAAAGATTTTGGGCCGTGCAGTCGTCCGGGGCCGGTGCCCAGCAAGTCACCATGGACGTCCGCAGTGGCAATTGGGTTGTGGTGATCATGAATGCCGATGCCACCGCGGGAGTCAATGTGGCCATGCGGGCCGGCTTCCACTCGGACTTGTTTGGCACCCTCACTGCGGCCCTGTTGATCGGCGGGCTTGTCTTCCTGATCTTCGGGGTGGGATTGACGGTCATAGGTGCCGTCGGCCTGGGCCGAAACGTCCCGTCGTCGAGCCAGCGACCTCCGGATGCTACCGGCCCCGATGAGCACGCCCACGGGCTTGGCAAGGTCGACGGCGGCTCCCCCGCCGGAGTTGTGGAGCGGGGACGCTATCCGGCGAGGCTCTCCGGGCAGATGGACGCTCACCTGTCCCGCTGGCTGTGGCTGGTCAAATGGCTACTGGCCGTACCCCACGTGTTCATCTTGTTCTTCCTGTGGTTCGCCGTCTTTTTCACCACGATCATTGCCGGATTCGCCATCCTTTTTACCGGACGTTACCCGCGGGCGCTTTTCAACTTCGCCGTCGGCGTCTTGCGCTGGAACTGGCGGGTGACGTTCTATGCCTATTCTGCCCTAGCCACGGACAAGTACCCGCCCTTTACTCTGGCATCAACCGACTATCCTGCCGACTTCGAGGTCGACTACCCCGAGCATCTCTCGCACGGGTTGGTCCTAGTCAAAGGGTGGCTGCTGGCCCTCCCGCACCTGCTGATAGTTGCCATATTCACGGGGGCAGCATGGCAGGCGTGGAGTTACTCAGCTGACGGCTCGATGGACTACGGCCACGGAACCAGGTTCTCCTTGCTCGGCATTCTGGTGCTCATTGTCGCCATCATGCTGCTGTTCACCGGCCGCTACCAACACACTCTCTTTGACCTGATCATGGGGATCAACCGGTGGGTCTACCGTGTTGGCACTTATGTTTTCCTCCTACGGGACGAGTATCCGCCGTTCCGGCTGGATCAAGGGCCAGACGAATCGGGATACAGTCCACAAGGTCACGGGCGCTAAGTACAGCACGTCCGGATTGCTCATCCTGCGCTCCCCCCGCAAACGGGCTCTTTGTGGTTCGCGGCGGCACCTCCCGCGTGACCTCAGCTACCCTTGGCGAACCGCCGATCCGCGCTCCCGGCACGGACGTTCGGTGTCGCTAGGCGTGTGGCCGAGCGAACCCGGAGTAGGTTCTGAGTCCACCACGGGTTAGGAGCCGCCACGGCAGGACCTTGGACTCTATTGCTACCGGCCGCGCCATCCTATGCTCGATCCCATGATGAACAAACCAGCCAAAGCCCCCGCGGACGAACTAGCCGTCCACGAGTGTTGGGCACTGCTTCGTGGAGTATCCGTCGGTCGGCTGGCCCTTTGGGTCACAGACCATCCCGACATCTTCCCCGTCAACTACACGGTCGACCACAGCACGCTCGTCTTTCGCACCGGCGAGGGAACCAAACTTGCCGCTGCGCTGGGTGAGACCCCTGTGGCGATGGAAGCCGACGGCGTCGATGCCAGCAGCGGCGTGGCATGGAGTGTTGTCGTAAAGGGCAGTGCCACCCTGATCCGGTCAACCGAGGATGTCCTGGACAGCTTTTCGTTGATGCTCTTCCCGTGGCAATCCGGACACAAAGACTCGTTCATCAGGATCACTCCGACCTCGATCACGGGCCGCAAGTTCACTGTTGTCGCGCCGGCGCAGTGGTGGACTAACCAATCCGGTTCCCCGCACGCTTCCCCCGAGTGAAATTCCGGGGAAAGCGCAGCCGTCCAGGGCGGCATTGTTTTCTTGGCTATCCCCTTTGCGGAGGCGAACAATTCAGTGCTGTTCGCCGGCGAGGCGCAGGCCGGACGGGTTGCACCCCATTGATGTGGGACCACTGCGCCGGGCACGCGCGTTGGAAGCCATGATGCTCCTCCCCTAAACGGCCGCTATTCTTGGCCCCCTGAAGACCGGAACGTGACCATGACACTTATTCGCACACACCTCATGATCACGGCCACCCTGGCGGTGGGGTGCATCGTCCTGCTCTTGCTGGCTGTGGGCCAGGCCGGTGCCGCACAGTTACTGGCAAGTGTTTTCGCAGGCAGCGCCGCACTGGTGCGTGGTGCGGCCATGATCGGTGACATGGTGCATGGGCGTTGGGGTGTTGACTTGCTGGCCGTCACAGCCATTGTCAGCACCATTGTGGTGGGAGAGCCCAAGCGGAGTTGACCGCGCTGCTGGACCGGGCCCTTCAGACGGCGCATCGAGAGGGTGTGGGCGGGCTCTTCAGCGACGTTGCTGTCACCGAGGTGGTGGCGGGGGACATCTTGCTGGTGCGCCCCTCCGAAGTGGTCCCCGTGGATGCCCGGCTGTTGTCTTCTGCGGCGTCATTTGATGAATCGGCCATCACCGGAGAAAGCCTGCCCGTCGACGTGGAGAAAGGTGCCGGTATCCTCAGCGGATCGGTGAACGGGCCGGTGGCTGTCCGGATGGCCGCCACCGCTTCTGTCAGTGATTCTCAATACAGCCGCATCATTGCATTGGTACAGGGCGCCGCCAAGAGCCGGGCGCCCGTGGTCCGCCTGGCGGACCGCTATGCGGTGCCGTTTACGCTGCTTGCCTTCGCACTAGCAGGTGCTGCCTGGTTCTTGAGTGGCGATGCCCTGCGCTTCGCCGAGGTATTGGTTGTCGCTACACCGTGCCCACTGCTTATTGCCGCTCCCGTGGCCTTTTTAGGCGGCATGAGCCGGTCTGCGAGGAACGGGGTCATCGTCAAAAATGGCGGCACGCTTGAACAGCTGGCCAGGGTGGCCACTGTTGTTTTTGACAAGACGGGCACCCTCACCCAGGGCCGGCCAAGGCTTGAAGAAGTGAGAGTTGCCTCCGCGCATCAGGGATTCCCCACCGCCGAGGAGCTCTTGGCCCTGGCAGCGTCCGCCGAACAGTATTCATCACATGTCTTGGCGTCATCGGTGATTAGCTCCGCGCTGCATCACGGGCTAAAACTATCCCGGCCCACGGAGGCTGCTGAACATGCCACCGACGGCGTTTCGGCCACGGTTGGGGATCACCAGGTGGTGGTGGGTAAGCACTCTTTTGTGTCACAAAGGACGGGGCTGGTCCCGGAGGAGGACCTGTCCGGTGGCCAACTCGCGGTCTATGTGGGAGCCGATTCTCACTACGTGGGCGCACTGATCATGAGTGATCCGTTGCGGGAGAATGCCGTCGACACGCTTGCCGGACTGCGCCGGCTGGGTGTTGTCCACACCTTGATGGTCACCGGCGATGCCCAGACGACGGCGGAGCACATCGCCCGCCTCGCCGGAATCGCTGAGGTGCGGGCCGGCTGCCGCCCCACAGACAAAGTCTCGATCGTACAGACCCTGGCCCCACGACCTGTCATGATGGTCGGCGACGGAATCAATGACGCTCCCGTGTTGGCCGCCGCTGACGTGGGTGTGGCCATGGGCGCCAAAGGGTCCACTGCGGCAAGTGAATCCGCCGACGTGGTGATCATGGTGGACGACCTGTCCAAGGTGTACAGCGCAGTCCGCATCGGCAAGGACACGACCAGGATCGCCGTCCAAAGCATCTGGATAGGAATAGTACTCAGTCTTAGCCTGATGATGTTCGCCGCCGCAGGGCTGATCCCGCCGTCGCTGGAGCGTTAAGCCAAGAACTGGTGGACCTGGCCACAATTTTCAACGCCCTACGAGCGCTCAAATGGAAGGAGCGCTCCTCTTCAACCGGTAGCATTCGATTGCGGCTGAGTCCCCCGAACCCCTTGGTTCAAAAATTACGCTCGTGAACGAGGGGACTTTGTGCCCTAGCTGGCCAACGGCGCATAGGCCAGACTGGCAGAACCGATACAACAGAATTATGCACCGCCACGATCAACCAGCAAACAATCCCCTCAGCGGGAACCACATCCCCGGAGGGAGGCAAAGATCATGGATCGAGTAGTCACCGCCAGTTCGGAAGACACTGCGACCCCTACGGCGGCGATCACCGTTTTCATCCTCGACGACCACGAACTTGTCAGGCGGGGACTGAAGGAGCTCCTTGAAGGCGAGGGGTTCACCGTCATCGGCTCTACCGGTTCCGCATTGGAAGCGACCAGGCACATTCCGGCCCTGCGTCCGGACGTTTCGGTGTTGGATGCCCGGTTGCCAGATGGCACGGGCATAGAGGTCTGCCGTGATGTGCGGTCTGTGGATCCATCCCTGCGATGCCTGATTCTCACCAGTTACGACGACGAGCAAGCCTTACGCGGCGCTGTCCTCGCCGGCGCCTCCGGTTATGTGTTGAAGGAAATCGACGGCACAGACTTGCTGACGTCCCTGCGCCGCACGGCCAAGGGTGAATCGCTTTTCAACCCCGAGGTCTTGGCGAAAGTGGTTCAGGGCCTGGCCGAACCGGAACGGGTGGATCCGAGGATCTCAGCCCTGACCCCGCAGGAAGGCCGCGTCCTTAAACTCATTGGCCGTGGACTGACCAATCGAGAAATTGGGAGTGAAATGTTTCTGGCCGAGAAAACAGTTAAGAACTATGTTTCCTCGCTTCTGGCCAAACTGGGTTTTGAGCGTCGCACGCAGGCCGCCATTTTCATTACCGACACGCGATCCCGGGCCACTGACAACCGTCAATGAGCAGCCACCGCAGGAACGCGCCAAGTCAGCCGGGTTCCGGTGTTGTCGCCGCTGACCAAGAGGAACGTGCCATGGAGAATCTCGGCCCGCTGTTCCATATTGCGCAGACCACTGCGGTGATCCAGATCCCCCACACCAATGCCGTCGTCGTCAATAATGACACTCACGTGCTCCGCCGTCACGTCAATGGATACCTCAATGGACCCTGCGTCGGAATGCCGCACCGCGTTACTTAACCCCTCGGACACCACGGCGAGTAGGTGCTTGGCCGTTTCCTCGGAAATCGCGGAGTCAATGGGCCCGGCCAGATTCAACCGGGGAGCGAAGGCAAGTGTTTTGGCGGCGGTGCGAACAGTTCTCAGGATCAGGTCGCTGAGCAGCTCAGTTTCCCCTGAGCTGACCCGTAAAGAATATATGGTGTTGCGCAGGTCCCGAATCGTCTCATCAAGTTCTGTGGTGACGGCCCGGAGCCGGTCAGAGGCCGTCTTGTCGGTGATGAACCGCTGCACGCTATGGATGCTCAGCCCGGCCGCAAAGAGCCGCTGAATGACGACGTCGTGCAAGTCCCGGGCAATACGATCCCGGTCCGTGAACACCATGATCTGTTCACGCAATCTGTGCGTCCTCGCCAATTCCAGGGCCAGGGCCACATGGGATCCAAACACGGCACTCATCTCCACCACGATCTTGGAATAGCGCCCGGATCCTTGGTTGCGGGCAAGGATCAGCAAGCCCTGGTTCGGGCCCTGGGGCCCCAACGCAATGACAATGATGGGCCCCAGCGCCGCCCCGTCCTCGTGGCCGAGCAGATCAGTGGCGTCATCGAAGACGGTGGGGATGCCAGTTCTTAGGACCTCCACGATCGCCGGGGAGTCCAAAGCCAGGGAGCGGCCCACCATGAGCGGCCCCTGCTCCCCAGCGGCCGCCGCCACGTACAGTTCAGGTCCATGATCGGAGGACACCCCTATCATGGTCAGGGCAGATTCCGACTCCGCCAAAGCGGTGGCCGCAATCATGTCAAGGCTGCTTTCGGTGATGTTGCGGTCATCATCCATCATGCGGCCTGTGACGTACATGCACGCTTCCAGCCAACTCGTGCGGCGCCTGGCATCCTCAAACAAGCGAGCATTCTCAATGGCGACCCCTGCCGCAGCGGCCAAGGCGACTGCCAGCTCCTGGTCCTCCGCCGTGAAATCTTCTCCGCCTGCCTTTTCGGTCAGATAGAGGTTGCCAAAGACATTTCCCCGCACTCGTATGGGAACACCAAGAAACGACACCATGGGCGGATGGTGTTCGGGGAAACCGGAGGAGGCCGGATGCTGGTGCAAATCATGGAGCCGCAACGGGTGCGGGTCACGAATCAAAAGGCCCAGGACACCGTGCCCGGTGGGCAACGGGCCTATCCGGTGGCTGAGTTCCTGGTCTATGCCAACGGTGATGAAATGACTCAGCGATTGGTCCTCACCCAAGACTCCCAGCGCAGCGTAGCGGGCATCCAGCAACGAACAAGCGGAGTTCACCACTCTTTCCAGAACTGCATCCAGGCTGAGGTTTTCCGCTACGGACACCACGGCATCCAGCAAGCCGCGCATCCTTTCCTGAGTGGTGAGTAGCTCGCCCGCCCTGTCTACAAACTCCCTGAGCAAGTCCTCAATCCGGGTACCTGCAGCGGGCGGCAACAGTGGCGCAGCCTTTTCCTCATCAGAGTCCTTCAACAGATCCACCTTCAATCGACCATCAGCCATTGTGTCAAACGCCCCCCGGAACCCGGCCCGTAGTCACAGGCTACCCGCGTTCTTGGGTGGTGGGCCGCAAACGGCAGCCGCGGCAACGGTGCCCAGGCGACGCGGCTGGGACTTTGTACCCTAGGCTCCGGGGATCTGATTGCCTAGAGTGATCCCATGACGATCAAGACACCACCCTCAGGGGCCAGGCCGGATGCTGCGAACATCGAGACACTGTCAGGGGCCCAATGTTGGGAATTCTTGCATGGCCAGGTCGTTGGCCGCTTGGCAGTTGTGGCGGAGGATCACCCGGAGATTTTTCCCATCAACTATGCCGTGGACGGTGAATCGATCATTTTTCGAACTGCCGAAGGGACCAAACTGTACGGCTCAACGAGCAATACACCTGTTGCCTTCGAAATTGATGGCTATGATCCTCACACGGAGCAGGCGTGGAGTGTTGTGCTGCGGGGACGTGTTGCGGCCATCGAGGATGGCGCCGGATTTGAGGAAGCAAACGATCTCACCCTGCAGCCGTGGCAGGGCGGGATCAAGAACCACCTGATGCGCATCCTGCCACTGAACCTCAGCGGCCGACGGTTCCAGGTCACAAGACCTGATGTGTGGCGCACACCGTTGACGGACCCGCGGCGCGCCTCCTTCGAATAGTCCCCGCCTGGAGCTGCGCAGCTCGCGCAGCTACCGCCCGGGGCGGGACTGGGTCCGGGCCGGTCCCAGGATTTCGGTCGCGTCGTTTCCGTTCATAATCGCCTCAAGATTGTCGAGGGAGCCGATCACGGCCCGCCCACCACTGGCGGTGACGAAGTCCGCTGCGGCCCTGGCCGCAGCATAGTCCTTGTCCACAATCCCCTCGATGCCGCGGAAGCCCGGCCCATCGGGAATAACCGGGACACCGCCGCCACCGGCAAGGATCACCGATCCGTCGGCAGCGTCGGTCCACTGGTGATTTTGCGCAAGAGCGTGCGCGGCCGGTTCGTCGTAGAGGGAGCCGACGAACTTCGTGGGAACCGGTAGTCGAGGATCGCTGGGGTCGACCAGGGTCCGCGAGACCAGCACCACTACATCCTTGTCCAAACCCGCGTGCCCCAGTGCCCGCTGAAACCAGAAACCGATTAACCCTTGGTTTTCGGCAACCAGATCCGACAGCGGATAGGGCGCGCTCAACGAAGTATCATCGCTGTTCTCCATCGCCAGCAGACCAACCTGCGGGCCGTTGCCGTGCACAATAACCACCTCATGTTCACCGGCAAGTGCTGCCAGCGCCGGCGCTGCCACACCGAGCCGAGCGACTTGCGTCTTCGCATCAGGGGTTTCTCCCCGATGGAGGAGCGCGTTGCCGCCGACCGCCGAAACAATCCGCATATCTTAGGAACCCTCTAAGGGAGTGGGTGAGGGGGACAAGGTGTCATGGTCTTGGTGATGGCCCGCTGCGGCGTCCGCATAGTCCTGCGGGGTCAAGACAACGGGGCACGGAACATGTTGCAGCAGCTCGTGGATGGCCGATCCCCTGATCGCCTGGTGTGTGGCTCCCCTGCCACGGTTTCCCACCACGAGCATCGCCGCACCCCGCCCGGCATCGATCAGGGCCCGCGCCGGCACATCGTGGTGCACGAACCGCTCGCAAACGGTGAGGTGTATGTGGCGGGCACGCACTGCTGCCACCACAGTTTCCAAGATCATGCGCCCCCGCGTGTCATCCAGCTGGCCAATCGCGGGACCGGCAGCAGCCGCCTGGGCCGGTAGCGCAGCCGCGGGCGACACATAGACGACGGTGAGTTCCTGCTCAATGTCGACAGCCTCGGCTGCGGCAAAAGATGCCGCGGCCATAGATTGGGGAGAACCGTCAATACCAACCACGACGCCGTCGTTGGCCTGTCCCCGGCGCGCCGGAATGACCGCCACGGGGCATCGCCCGATCGTGGCCAGCTGCAGATTGATGGCACCGAATCCCTCGCCATGCACATCGGCGCTCCTGTCATTCCCCACCACAACCATGGCGGAACTGGCGGACAGTTCAGCCAGCACCAGGGCAGGCTCCCCAAACTGGAGGATGGTCTGCACCTCCACGCCCGGGGCAAACTCGCGCGCGCTGGCAGCTTCACTGGTCAGCATGCCCTCGAGGGCGGCCCGAACACTCTCATATTCATCGTGCCCCGGCGAAACCAGGAAGTCCGGGACGGAGTGAACCAGGAGCAGCGATGAGCCCCCTCGCTGGACCCGGTGTGCTGCCCACTCCAGGGCAGCCCTGCTAGGAGGTGAACCATCCACCCCCACCACTATCTGCGCCTGCCGAACCATTGGCCTGCACCCTTTCTACCTTCATTCAGAGCCGTCGGGTGTCGATTCCACGACCGCCACGGGGCGAAAGCGCCAGCTACTGGCCAGCACCGTCTGCGCCGTGGACCACCAACACCGGACAGCTTGCATGTTCTGCACAGGCTGCACTCACAGAACCCAACAACATCCCCGCGAACCCACCGTGCCCACGGGAGCCGACTATGAGCATTTGCGCTGACTTGCTTTGCTCCATCAACACTTGGGCAGGCCTGCCACGGACACAAATTCCGTTAAATCCCTCCGGCGGGTTGCCGCCAAACGCCTCTTCAACGGCATCCTTGAGAATCTGGTGCGCACCGTCGTTAGGGTCCCAGTCAGGGACTATGTACGAGCCAAAAACCGTCTCCATGTGCCACGCTGTGACAGCTGTGATGGTTGCATTCAGTGGCTGCGCCAACGTCTGGGCCCATTTCAGAGCCAGCACGGACTCGAGAGATCCGTCCACGCCCACCACTATGCGCGAACCCTCGCGGATTGTTGTTTCTTCCATAGCTTGATCCATCCTTCGCAACGCTCACAATCCAAAACTTTCCGTCTCAATGATCGACGACGGCGAAGGCTGCTGAACAGGGCCGAAGGTCCCTAACCCTCAAGCCGGGATGGTGCCACTCTTTAAGGTGACAGGCGCGTACCTTCCCGCGTCGGTGAGTCCCACTGACGGGCTCAGTTCCACCCCATGAGGACACGGAGACAGCCTTGAACAGCCAGCTCGATCAAAGCAACCCCACGCCGCACCGTGGGGACAACCCCGCACAAGTCTCGGCCGAGTTTGAACTCCTGAACCGCTACTGGGATGCCGCCAACTATCTGACGGCTGCCCAAATCTACCTACAAGAGAACGCCCTCTTAAGGTCCCCCTTGGCGGCGGAACACATCAAGCCACGGCTGCTCGGGCACTGGGGAACCAGTCCCGGGTTGTCGCTGATCTATGTCCACCTAAACCGGCTCATCAACATCACGGGAGCCAAGATCTTGTTTGTGGCCGGCCCCGGACACGGTGGCCCGGCAGTGATTGCAAATCTGTATCTGGAGGGCAGCTACTCCGAAATCTATCCCCGCATCAGCCGGGACCATGAGGGACTCCGCCGCCTGATCCGCCAATTCTCCACACCGGGGGGCATACCAAGTCATGTGGGTCCCCCCACACCCGGATCCATCCATGAGGGCGGGGAGCTGGGCTATTCACTGGCGCATGCCACGGGAGCGGTCATGGACAACCCGGAACTGATAGTGGCCTGCGTTGTTGGCGACGGGGAAGCTGAAACCGGCCCCTTGGAAGGTGCCTGGAAAGCTCCGGCCTTCCTGAACCCCAGCCGGGACGGGGCAGTGCTGCCCCTACTTCACCTCAACGGCTACAAGATTTCCGGCCCCACGGTGCTGGGGCGCCAGAGCGACGAACAGGTCATGGCGCTGCTGCGTGCACACGGCTGGGACCCTGTAGTGGTCTCCGGCGACGATCCTGCAGATGTCCACCCGCAACTGGCCCGTGCCCTGGACAACGCACACGCCCGGATTCGCCAGATCCAGCAGCACGCGCGGTTGCATGGTGCCAGCGGGCCGCCACGGTGGCCCGCCATTATCCTGCGCACGCCGAAAGGGTGGACGGGCCCCGCCGTCGTCGACGATGTCGCTGTTGAAGGCACCTTCCGCGCCCATCAGGTGCCGTTGGCAGGTGTTCGTGAGAATCGCGCACACCTGGCCCAACTGGAAGCGTGGCTGCGCAGTTACAAACCCGAAACTCTCTTTGACAATAGGGGCCAGCTGGTGCCGGAACTGGCGGCCCTCGCCCCCGAGACGGAACTGCGCATGGGCACCAACGTTTGGGCCAACGGCGGCCCGGATGTGGCGCCACTGCCGTTGCGTTCGCTAGAAAACTACGCCCTGGAGGTAGGAACTCCCGGGTCCATGAAACACGAGACCACACGACCCTTGGGTGAGATGCTCAGGGACATCTACACGGATACCGCACACGATCCCCGTTTCAGGCTGTTCAGCCCAGACGAGACGAACAGCAACCGTCTGGGAGCCGTCTTTGAAGTCACCGACAGGTGCCTGATGGAGCCGGTCCGGGACGGCGATGACCGGCTGTCCGCAGACGGTCGGGTCATGGAGGTCCTTTCCGAGCACCTTTGCCAGGGCTGGCTTGAAGGGTACCTCCTTACGGGGCGGCACGGTCTCTTCGCCACCTATGAGGCCTTCGCCATGGTGAGCGCCTCCATGACCATCCAGCACGCGAAATGGCTCCAGCATGCCCGCGAACTACCGTGGCGGCGGCCGGTGCCGAGTCTGAACATCCTGCTCACCTCAACCTGTTGGCGTAACGATCACAATGGTTTCAGCCACCAGGGACCGGGCCTGATCGATACTGTGCTCTCCCTCTCTGGTTCCGTGATCCGCGTCTACCTTCCACCAGATTCGAATACCTTGCTGGCCGCGGCCGAACATGTCCTGCTCAGCAAGGACTACGTCAATCTTGTGGTGGTGGACAAACAAGCCCATCCCCAGTATCTGAGCCTGGTTGACGCCCGCCGGCACGCCGCTGCGGGCGCCTCGATCTGGCGCTGGGCCGGGAACGAGCACGCCCCGAGCGCGGGAATCACCCACAACGTGCCGTTGGGTGGCACCGAGTCCGCCATCACCACCCCGGATGAGCCGTCGCCGTCGGGCGAGCCGGACATTGTCCTGGCCTGCGCCGGGGACGTCCCCACCGAGGAGACTTTGGCCGCCGCCTGGTTGCTCCAGCACCACGTCCCCGGGCTGCGAGTGCGCGTGATCAACGTGATGGACGTGTTGGTGCTCCCGCCTCACGACGTCCACCCGCATGGCCTGTCCGACGTCGACTTTGAGAAGCTGTTCACCACACAGGGTGAAGTGATAGTAGCGTGGCACGGATACGCCCGAGCGTTCCATCAGCTCCTGCATGGCCGCGCGCATCCGGGCAGATTCCATGTTCGTGGCTACAGCGAACAAGGCACCACCACCACCCCGTTTGACATGGTGGTGTTGAACAAGATGAGCCGTTATCACCTGGTCTTGGAGGCTCTGCGCCGGGTGGTTGGAGACTTTGATGGCGCAGAGGGGTTGGCCGACCACTGCCGGGCGATGCTGGCCAAACACGACACGTACATTCACAAGCATCTAGAAGATCTGCCGGAAATTCGCGACTGGGTGTGGACGCCACCCACGGACAGCTAGGGACGCATCATGAGCACTGCACAAGAACCAGCAACCATCATCGTGGGAGTCGACGGATCTGAGGCGTCCATCGAGGCCCTGCGCCAGGGCGAGAAGTTCGCCGTGGCGTTGGGCGCCCGGGTGAAGGCCATGACCTGTTGGAGCATCCCCACCGCCTACCAAGTTCCTTATTCGCTCGGGAGCATCGATTTTATGGGCGCAGCACAAGAAGTCCTCGACAACGCCATTGAGCGCGCGTTTGGGCTGGACTGGCCGGAGAATCTCACCACCGACCTTGTGCAGGGACCGGCCCGCCCCACGTTGATTGAGGCCAGTCGTGACGCAGCGCTGCTGGTTCTGGGCCGTCGCGGCTTTGGCGGCTTCAAGGGGCTGTTGCTGGGGTCAGTCAGCACAGCCTGCTCTGCACATGCTCACTGCCCGGTCATGATTGTGCACGCAGCTACGGCGTGAGCACATGCCAACTGCCCTGATATTTACGGGCTTGGCAGCATTGGAACGGAATTACACGATAGGCCGCCCGATGCTGTGCTGTTGGGTAGGAGTGGTTCATGCCAGTTGAGCTTCTAAGTGATGAGCAAGCGGCGGCGTTGGGGCGGTTCCAGGGTGGATCTTCCCGAGCTGCTGCAAGAGGTTCGCTACTGGACCGGGTTCCTGGACGCCTCCACCCACATCGGCCAGTTTAACGCGCCCATGGATGACCTTCCGCGCTCGATTGCGGCGATCCTGGTAGCAGAAGGCTGCAATGTCTGCCCGACACCAATAATTGTCGAAGGGTACCCTGCGCAGCGAGACCCTGGCCGCCGCGAAACCGAAGTACTTCGGCCGAGGACGCGGGCAGCCGTGGTTCGCCGCGGTCAACGATCAGGTAGTCGGCACCGGCGCCACCGTGGTGCCCGGCACAGTGCGTGAATCAGCTTACCTGCCGGACACGATACTGGACCGATACGGTGATCCCGGACCGGAAATGATCACCCCAGTCACGGCTTCCTGCTCTGACATGGTCCTCGGGAACTCTACACTCATCGGCTAACGGTCTCGCCATGGATCTCAAACCTGCCCGAGCCGCACCTCCGCCGCGCCACACTTCGTGGCACGACCGACTCCGATTACGGGTCGCTGAACGATGTTGGCCGTCTATGGGCGGATCCTCTAAGCTGCTGGTGTTAGGTTCCGGCGCGGTAGTGGACGGCGATTTGGGCGGGTGTGAGCGCCATCGTGTAGACAGCGGCGTAGCGCAGGCTGCCCTTGAAGAAGAACGTGCTCGGTTGGGTGGCGCCCCAGCCGGCGAGGTTGCCGTAGCCGATGCGCCAGTAGCCGCTGTAGCTTTGGCCAGTGGTGGTGGCCGGGTCCGTGGCGACGTTTTGACCGTCCAGGTAGAGCTTCATCCCTGCGGAGGAGAGGGTGGCGACGGCGTGGTGCCAGGCCCCGTCGGTGTAGGCCAGCGGGCTGGCGATTGTTTTGACCTGGTTGGGGTAGACGCCGAAGACCACTTGGCCAGCGTTGGTCAGGTACAGGTGCCGGTCATAGATGCCGGAGGCCCCCGTGGGGCTGTCACCGAAACCCATGAGTTTGCCGCCGCCGGTGGTGGTCTTGAACCAGACTTCCAGAGTGAATGTGTTCGTTGACATCCGTTGTCCTGGGGTGGTCAGGTAGCTGGTGGTCCCGTCCAGGGTGTAAGCGCCGGCCGGATCGCGTGGGCAGGCTCGCGGCGTGGCGCTGGTGCTGGCCATGGAGCCGCGGTAGGTGCCGTTAGCCCCTCGGCCGGAGTAGTCCACCGCGGTGATGCTTCCGGAGGTTTCGCCCAGTTTGTAGGCGAAGGAGGCGGTGGCGCTGTCGGCGGTTACCGCCCCGGTGCAGGTGAAGAACGGCGCAGTGCCAGCTTTGTTGACTGTGTTCGCAATTTTGGCTAGGTAGCCGGCAGAGGTGGAGGGCGCGAGCTGGGCTGCCAAGCACAGCAGGGCCAGGGCTATGAGGGCGGCTAACAGCACCCGCCGGGTGCGGCGAGCACCTGACGCTGGCCGGGCCGGGCCGGTGGGCCCGCTCATGACCGACTCTTAGCGGGTTGGGGCGCCGGGGGCAACCCAATGATCAGGCACCACAGCAGCGGGATGGCGCAGACAAACCCGAGCATGACCCAGCCGAACGGTGAAAGGTGCAGGGCCGAGGAGATCTGGTAGTAGCCGGAATCGGCCAAGCTCGGGATGTCCAGGCGTCCGACCATGCCGCTGTCCAGATCGGCATGGGATCCCCCGGCTGCCTGGGCCCGGATGGGCAGCAGCCCGGTGGAGACGACGACAGCACGGGCACCATCGGGGGCCATGCTGGTGCTCAGGATGATGAGTCCGACGAAGGGCCGCAGAATGAACGCAGCACAGGAGACCACCACAGATAGGCCGACGACGCGCAGGGGTACGCGCCACCGTGTTGACGCAAACCGGGCGGTCAGCACCCAGAGCGCGACCGAGCCGAGGGTCAGGAGCGGGAACGCCCTGACAGCCCAGCCTGCCGCGGGCAGGACACCAACGGCCTTGCCGATCAGGTCCTGCCTGTGCAATGTCCAGGGGTCATTGATGTCATTAATGTCCCCTCGGGTGGCTACGGACCCGGCACCGGTGACGGTCTGGACCCGGTGGGTGTACACCTCATCCGGGGCCGTGGGCGGGTGGAAGGTGACAATGTCCCCCGGATGCAGATCTGCGACGGTGGTCGGGGTGGTCAGGACCAGGGTGCCCACCGGGGCTGCCTGCCCCATGGAGGGGCTGGAGACGATAAACCAGCGTCCACCGGCCAGCAGAAATACGACGGCGGCAAGCACCAGGGCGCCAATGACCACGGCTGCTGCGCCCTGCCACAGACCGGCGGACCGAAAGAGGCGCCGTCGTACGGCACGCACCCCTCGTTGAGGGCTGCTGGCCGGGGCGGCGGGGGTGGTCGGGGCCGGGGCCGTCAGTAGATCAGTCACGGCGATGCCGCTCCTTTCACGCCGGTGATCCCGGTGACGGCGGATCTGTCTCCGCTACCACCGGGAGACCGGTTTAGCTTGCGAAGGCCCAGGTCAGCGGCAGCGAGGCTGCCAGTCCCTGGTAGGTGTTACCCGCGGAGGCATCAAGGGTGACGGCGAAGTTGAACGGGATGCTGACACCAGCAGCCGGGGCCGCAGGCATGGTAAATGCGGCTGGCAGGGCTCCCGCCAACGAGGCGGCCGTACCGGAAAAGACGGTAGTGGCGCCGGAGGTGATCACGATGTTCAGCTTGGCGCACAGGTCTGTGGCTGTACCGTTCTGCGCGCCGTTCAGGGACTGGGTGCAAGTGGCCCCCGGGGTCAGGGTGAAAGTTTTCGCGGCCAGAGATCCGATGTTCTTGATCGTGATCGCGGTGTTCACGGCCGGGCCGCCGGGGACCATGGTCATGCTGCCGCCGAACTTGTTGATCGTGGAACAGGAGGCGGAGTTCGTGGAGACGGTTCCACCGTCGGTGCTCAAACAGGTCACTACGGGGCCGCCCGTGCTTTGTTCCTGCATTACCAGGGCACCGGAGCCGGCCGTGTTGGTGTTGTTGGTGATGCTGGCGGCGAAACCCGACAGGGTTCCGGTCAGCGACAGCGAGAGCAGCACCGTACCAGCGAGCCCGGCGATCAGGGCGATCGGGGTGAAGCGGCGACGCCGGAGGCGCGGGCGGGCAGCATTGTCAGACATGGTGAGACCTTTCCAAGGACGGCGCAGCAGCCAGGATGATCCAGGCGACAGCAACAGAACAAACAAACAAACAAAAGCACCGAAACCCTGACGAACCCAGACCGACAAAGTACCGCTGGAGGGAACAATCCGTCCAACCAGAACGATATCACATATAGCTTGCCCATCAAGCTACATTGTGATCGAGCGAACAATCCGCGCTTCTCCGTCCCGTACTGGATTATTCCGCTAGAAGCCAGCGGTGACAGGAGTTGATTCGGATACTATGATTACTTGCTAGCCATGTCATCCACCGAAGGAGCCACCCTCGTGGAACAGTCAGCATCCGCCAATCACCGCCGGGCCAATACCCCATCCATGGCCGGCGCCCTGCCCTCCGGAGACATAGGGGACCTGTACGCCGAGGTCAAAGACCTTGACCAGGCCATGCGCCGGCTAGACATCAGCAACGGCCGACTCAGGTCCCGGCTGGCCACCAAGCTTGGCATTAGCGTGCCCGAACTCAACGCCATGGCCTACGTTGGCACCAATGGGGATGTGACCCCCAAACAGCTGGCCGGCGAAGTGGGCATCACCACCGGCTCCGTCACATCCATGATCGACCGGCTGGAGAAGACCGGGTTCATGGTCCGCCGACCTAACCCCCTGGACCGACGCAGCCTACTCCTGGGCCTCACCCCAGCAGGAGACCACGCACTGGGATGGGTGTCCGACTACTTCCACATGGCAGTCGCCCTGTCAATGTCCTACCAAGACGCCCCGTCACGGCCCGCGCTTGCCGCGTTCCTGAACCACGCGGCGGAAGCAATGACGGAGATGTCCGGTCACATTGACGTCTCCACCGCGACGCAACCGGCTGAAGCAAGCCACTCCGAGGCCCCGGCGTCGGCACGCTTGCCGAACATGTAGGGCCGACCATTTGGTTCGGCCTGCCGTGCATCGTGTGGGGGGAATGTAGATGCGGTGTCTTGGAGTTGTTTACGGCCCCAAAAGGGAAACCGTCCAATGTCAAGGACTACCCTGCCGGTGTTTCTTTCCGCTGCCGATCGGCCCGGATAGTCGCCGTCGATACCGACGGAATCAATGCATCAACAAGGCAAACCGGTGCCGCACTTGGATATGTCACATGGGACGATGGAGCCCCCATGTATGACGCCAAACTCTATCCACTACCCAGCAAAGCCTTGCGACACTTAGGGGTGACACCTGATGACCTCATGACCCTCGGCCGGGGCCCTGAATTCGATGCCATCCTTGCCCGCTGCTCCGCAATCATGCACCATCGCAATCCCGGTATGACCCAATCGGAAGTGAACAAGATTCGTGTGGCCACTGGCGGCCGGGCAAGCTAGCCCCGCTTCATCCCTCGGCCCTCAACAATCGAGGCTGTGCATGTTCACCGGTAACCGGGGGTGAGCCTTATTGTGTCGGTGACCTGGTGAATGCGTGCAGGCGGTCAACTGGGTCCCGGCGTCCACCTGTGGGCGGGAAAACACCGAAGGATTAGTGTTTTGCCGTGCATCCGTGGGCGCGGGGCAAAGCAACATTTGCAACAACACAAGCAACGGCCCACTCTTTCCCGGGTCACCAGAAAATACCTCAAAGCAAACCACATACTAAAGGCCTCTACTTCGTCCCTGTTTGGGGTTTTGGCCTATCTCTGGTCGCCTTGAATCCGCGCTTTTAGTTTGTGCCGTCAATGACGGTTTGCCGGTGTAGGCGTGCTGTCTCTCTGCCTGGATTCTGGCTCTAATTGCCTCTTCTGGTACTCCCTTGGCCCGCAACCTTTCCTCCAGCGTTAACTGTTTTGTTGGTTCTTGGCTGGGAACGGCAATGGTCTCTGGTGTCCGCTTGTCGGTGACAATCTTTTGAAACATCGAGTGCAGCGGTGCCAGGTTGCCGGCTCGCCCTTCTTTGGAGGCCAAGTCATTTTCTTGGCCGTGGACCTCACGCCTGTTGATGAATTTTCCCACGTCGGCTGCCAACTGGTCCCAGAAGGTTCGCTGGGTTCGCCCGTTTCCTTCCCGGAATGGATTAATGTCGTTGAGCTGGTTTTAGAAGCTCGCGAGCTGGTGGGCGAACTGTTCATTGGAGTTTCCATGCAGCCGATTGGCGCGGCTTATCTCCGCGGCCAAGTGTTGGGTGAATGGTTCGATGTTCTCCAGCTGGGCGAACGGCTGACCTTTGACGATATTCACTGTGTGGTTCTCCCCCGCCCACGGGTACACATCCTGGAATAGCTGGTGATGAATTGCCTGGACATGGGCGAGATCGTAACTTCCCTCTATCGGCCTTTCAAGGAGTTGGTGCGCCCTGGCTTCCACAAAATCATCTTCAAGGACCCGAAGCTGCTCCCACGTGCCCGCTCATCACCCGTTTCCCATGGGCGGGAATCACTCACAGCTGATGAATTTCTTTCGTCAACTCCACCATCTCGTCAGCGTCGATTTCGCCACGGGCCCAGCGGCCCTGTAACGCGCGGGCCTGATCAGAAGATCGTCCGCCTTCCATCTCCGTTGAATGGCGAATATCGGCCAACGCGGACTGTCGTTCAACAACCTGGGCAGGCGTGAGTTTTTGCTTCATCATGATGGAGCCTCTCGGTACGGTGTTACCTAGTTCAATTCTATCAACTTTAGAGAAAACGTTTTAGGGATTTTCGGTAATCGGGCAGGGATTTCGGTGAATCTTTACCCCAAAATTTGAGGGGTTTCGCCGGGCCCTGGCGCACCGTCAGGAACGTCCGATGGCGGCTCCCTGTTCACTATGCTTTCGCTATTTTCAACGAGATTGCAAAGAGGATTTGCTTCTTTTCCCCAAGGCAGTCATCCCTTCGACGGACGGTTCGTTTTGCGCAGCTCGTCGCGCTCAGCCAGGACACGGTCACGTTCTCCCGCTATGGTCTCGGCACGGGCTTCGCCTTGTCTGCGCGTGAACGCTGCTCGGCGACCGCTTCCCGCCCCTTCGCCTCGGCGGCTACTGCCTGTTCTCTGGCTGCCGTGGTCTCCGCCCGTGCCTCATCCCGCGCAGCGGTGAGGGCATCGTACGCGCTAGCATGCATGCCCTCCGCGTCCTCCACACGTTCAACCAGGGCGTCACGTTCAGATTCAGCCCTCTCTGCATCCTCCACTGCGGCGTCACGTTTGCTCTGTGCCTGCTCCGCCTTGCCTGCCAGCCGGTCCGGGCCGCCACGAACTCGCCACGAGAAACAGTCACGGCTTCGCGCCACAGCGCCACAAATCGGGTCTCCACGGCGGCAGGAGGATCGGGCACAGCTTCCGCCTGGGCCTCGCGCTCATTCCATGCACGCGCCGCCTCAGCAGCCACGGTCATACGGACTTCGGGCAATATCAAGCCCAACTGTGCCTGGACCCCCGCACGCACCGATCACAACCACCGGCTTAGCGCCAACCGCTGTACAGCTGGTCCCCAATGTCGGTTTAGCAAATTGCGGCATCAAGTGCCCGCGGTGAGTGCTGCAAGCTAGATTTCCCAGCTGTCCGCGGTAGTGCAAAAGCGTGATGTGCTCGCGGACGTCACCTCCGGGAGCAAGGCCGCGGCCGGGCATCCGGGGATGAAGAAACACCTTGATATTCCCAAGCGGGAGACACCGTGATTGCCTGGCGGGTGGATCGCTTGGGCCAATCCTTGGTTGATGTTTTGTACACGTTGAACCTGCTGCGAGAGTGGGGAGTACAGCTCCGATCGATCCCTGACGGTATCGATCCGGCGATCACGACAGGGTGGCTGATATTAAACCTGCTTGCCATCCAGGCAGCGTGAGCACATGTCAGCTGCCCTGCTAGTTTGGTTCCATGAGCAACCCATCAATATTCCACGACAATGAACCGCACACGGCCAACATCGCCGGGCGCCTGAATTGGCTTCGGGCGGGCGTGCTCGGCGCCAACGACGGGATCGTCTCGGTCGCAGCAACGGTGGTTGGCGTCGCGGGTGTGACAAACTCACCCACCCCGATTCTGGTGGCAGGGGTCGCGGCGGTTGTTGGCGGCGCCGTGTCCATGGCGTTGGGTGAGTACGTGTCTGTGAGCAGCCAACGCGACAGCCAACGGGCGCTCATTGAGAAGGAACGCCGCGAACTGGCGGAGGACCCGGACGCTGAATTGGCCGAACTTGCAGGCCTCTACCGGGCCCAGGGGCTCACCCCCGCCACGGCCGAGCAGGTGGCCATCGAGCTCACCGCGCATGATGCCTTGTCCGCGCACCTGTCCGCCGAACTGAACATTAGCCAGCACGAGGAAGCCAATCCGTGGCAAGCCGCCTACGCCTCCGCGGCGTCGTTTGCCGTCGGAGCAATCCTTCCCTTGTTGGCCATTTTGTTGCCGCCCGCCGAGTGGCGAGTGCCCGTGACGTTCCTGGCAGTCCTGCTGGCACTTGCGCTCACAGGTACCTTGAGTGCCGCAATCGGTGGCAGCTCCAAAACCACCGCGGCAACACGCCTGGTCATCGGCGGCGCCCTGGCCCTCGCGGCGACCTATGGAATCGGCAGCGCCCTCGGGGCCAGTGGCGTCATTTAGCCACACCCGTGGGTTCCACCCAGGCTAGGTGCTCGGCAGTCCGTTCGCCTTGGCCACGCCCCCCAACCAGCCCAGGCTGGGCTTGGGTGAGCGCACGAAGGTCTCTCGGTCGACGGCGATGAGCCCGAAGGTTGGACGGAATCCGCTGGCCCACTCGTAGTTGTCCAGTGCGCTCCAGTGCTGGTAGCCGAACACCTGGACCCCGTCGGACATCGCGGCGTGCAGGCCGCGCAGGGCGCCATCCGTGTAGGCGATGCGCCGAGTGTCGTCGGCTGTCGCGATACCGTTCTCCGTCACGATCACCGGAACACCCCCGCTCAGTTCCCACGCGCTGCGCACGCCGAGCTCCAGCGCCTGCGGAAAGAACTCCCAACCGGTAAGAGTGGTTTCGACGTCGTCGGCGACGGGCAGCGGGCCGTTCGGGCCGATGAAGGTTCGTGTGTAGGCCTGCACCCCGACAAAATCGTCACCGGCTGACTGTTCCAGGTACCAGTCATCGCGCTGGTATCCGTACTCGTGCAGCTTCTCCTCCGCTCCCGGCGCGCCATTGGAATGGAATGCCTGGGTCGCAACCGTCCACCCTGTTTTGAGGCCCGAAACGCTCGCCAGTACCTCGCGCGAACGCTGGTGCGACTCGAGCAGTGCCTCCGCGACACCCAAGTCGGGGTTCGGCAACCCAAAGGCGACAAGGTTTGCCGCATCCTCTCCCCCAGCCAGCATCGCCGCAATATTTGGTTCGTTGATGGTGCAGACGTAGTCGACACCGTCAGAAACGATGGGAAGCACAGATTCCGTGTATCGGGCAAAGAGATCGGCGGCGTCGTCGGCGCGCCAGAAACCGTCGTTGTACATCCACCGCGGCACGGTGAAGTGCATCAGCGTCACTGTCGGGTCGAGCCCAAACTCGTGGGCGGCGTCGACCATGCGGCGATAATGGTCGATCTCCGCACGCGACACAAATCCGCGTTCCGGTTCGATGCGCGCCCACTCAATACTGAATCGGTAGGAGTTGAGCCCGGCGTCGGCTAATAGCCGCATGTCTTCCCGGTAGCGGTGGTAGCTGTCCATCGCGTCGCCGCTTGGCTCCACAATGTTCGAGCCCGCAGCGTGCTCCATCATCCACCAATTGCTGTTGACGTTGTTGCCTTCGATCTGGTGGGCCGCCGTTGCGGCACCCCACAAAAAACCATCTGGAAAGGTGAGCACGTTACTCCTTGTGTTGCTGTGTGGTGTGTTGTGGTGAATTGCTCATGGCGGGCTGGTGCCGGGCCCAGAATTGTTCGAGCACGGCGGCCGTGGCGCCCGGCGCTTCCAGCTGCGGCGAGTGCGCCCCGGCAGGGATCACCTGATAGTCCGCTCCGATGTGCTGTGCCATGGCCTGTTGCCACTCGATGGGCCACTTGTCATCATGCTCACCGTGCGCGATGAGCACGGGAAGGCCCGTCGCTGCAATCGCGGCGCTCCTGTCGGCGTGGGTGCGAAGTATCGCGGCCCCCGCCAGCAGATTGTCGGTTGATGTGCGCGCCGCCCGCAGACGCAAGAATGATTCCTCTGCTGTCAACAGATCGTCGGCCAGCCCAACCGTGTGCGGGTTGTCCCGGTTCCAGAGCCCGATGCTGCCGCCTTCAGCGAGCGTCTCGCTCGCGTCGGAGAGCCGCCCGGGCCAACCGTGCGGACCGGAACAGAGCAGCGTGAGACTCAGAAATGCCTCCGGGCGGGCGATCGCGGCCTCCGGTGCCACGATGCCGCCGAAGCTGTGGCCCAGCAGGTGCACCGGTTCGCCGTGACCAACCAGCGCTGCCACCTCGAGCACATCGGAGGCGAACATCTCGAGAGCATAGTTCCCTATTCCGTCAGGCCCCACAGAGTCGCCCTGGCCGCGCTGACTGTACGCCCACACGTCCCATCCCAGTGCGGACAGCAGCGGCAAGAACTCGCCGAAGTCCTCCTTCGACCCGGTATAGCCGGGAACCAGGAGAACGGTGCCTCGCGGCTCCCCCACCGGTTCGGCGTGGTACGCGGTGAGCTGGCCGATGCCGACCGGGATGCCGATCACCGAGACGCCAGCGGGTACGGCGCCTGCCCCGAAGGCATCGATCGTCGTAAGGCTCATACGGCAGCGTCCCTGGCCCGGGCAGGGTTGGGTACGGCGTCCAACAAGCGGATGGTGTACTCATCGACAGGATGCTGCAGCACCTCGGCGGTGTTGCCGCGCTCCACCACCTTTCCGCCGTTGAGCACCATGATGTTGTCCGTCACGAGCCGGGCGCTGAGCAGATCGTGGGTGATGTAGAGCATGCTGACGCCCCACTGTTCGCGAAGCTCCTCCAGCAGTGCCAGCACGCCGGCGCGCAGTGACACGTCAAGCATTGATACCGGCTCGTCGGCGATGAGCACCTGCGGGTTGCTGGCGAGTGCACGGGCAATCACCACCCGCTGGCGCTGCCCTCCGGAGAGCTGGTGTGGCAGCTTCGCGGCAAACTGTTCCACGGGCGACAACCCGACGGTCTCGAGCAACTCGAAAACCCGCTTTCTGGCGTCCCGGCCGCGAAGCCCGCCAAAGTTCACCACCGGACGGGTCAGCGTGTACTCAACGGTGTGCAGCGGATTGAGCGCGGAGTAGGGATCCTGAAAGATCATCTGCACGTTTCTGTGCAACTCACGAATCTGGCGTCTGCCGAGTTGGGCAACGTCGAGGTCGCCAAACTTCACGGTGCCAGAAGTTGGCTTCTCGACGCCGGTGATCAGCTTGGCGATGGTTGATTTTCCGCTTCCTGAGGCGCCCACAAGAGCGAGCGACTGGCCCGGCTTGAGCGTGAAGGACACATCGTCGACGGCCGTGACGGGTTGTTCGCCCCTGCGCGGTGGCGGGTACACCTTTGAGACATGGTCGACGACGATCGCCGAGTCGGACGACCGGCCATCGCGCGCGCCGGCCGCCCCCTTGACGCCGTCGTTCGCGGTACGGCTTGCCCGGTCCGTGAAGCCAGGAAGCTCAACGACCTCGGCGCGCGGATCGGCATAGTGGCTCAGCAGCATCCGCGTGTAGTCATCTTGCGGGTTCGCAAGTATGTCACGGCTGGATGCGTCTTCAACGATGCGCCCCTCGTGCATGACAAGCACCCGCTGCGTCGACTCAAGCACGACTCCGAGGTCATGGCTGATAAGAACGGCGGTGAATCCCTCCGACTTCTGCAACGACTTGATGGTGTCCATGATGGCCTGTTGCACCAGCACATCAAGGGCGGTGGTCGGCTCGTCAAAGACCATCAGTTGCGGTTCAAGCGACAGTGCCAGGGCTATGGACACACGCTGGCGCATGCCGCCGGACAGTTCGCCCGGGAACCGTGCAAGTGTCTCCTTGGCGAGTCCGACCTTCTCGATCAGTTCGATCTGGCGGGCGTCCCAGCTGGCCTTTTCGACATGCCCGTGGGCTCGGAAGATGTCGATGAAATGGTTGCGGATGGTGCGCACCGGGTTCAGCGCGTTCATGCCCGACTGCAGCACCATCGCGAAACCACCTTGGCGCTGTTGACGCAGCGTCTCGGCGTCGAGCTCGCGAATGTCCTTTCCGCGAAAGAAGATCTGTCCGCCGTTGGTGCGGGCCGGTGGCTTTTGCAGCCGGGTGATCGCCAGCCCGAGCGTTGATTTGCCGGAGCCGGACTCGCCGACTAGGCCGACGAACTCGCCGGCCTGAAGCGCAAACGACACGTGGTCGACGGCCTGCAAGGCGGTGAAACCGCTTGACTCATAGACCACTGAGAGATCCTTGACCTCAAGAATGGGGTTCATCGTGACTTCCCTTCACGTAAGCGTGGGTTGCTGATCGCGTCGACACCGAAGTTGATGAGCGTGAGGCTCAAAGCGAGCAGTGCGATGCAAAGACCTGGAGCAAACAGCAGTATCCATTGCCCGGTCAGGAGTGCGTTGGAGTTTTGCGCCCAATAGAGGATGGTGCCCCAGCTGACGATGCTCGAGTCGCCCAGGCCAAGAAATTCAAGCCCGGCCTCTGCCAAGATTGCGCTCGTTGCCGCACCGAAGAATCCGCCGGCAATGATCGAGGTCATGTTGGGCAGGATCTCCTTGAACACGATGCGCCCGGCAGGCTCCCCCGAGAAACGGGCAGCCGTGACGAAGTCGCGGGAACGCAGCGTCTGCGTTTGGGCGCGCAGCACTCGTGCCCCCCACGCCCAGCCGGTGATGACGATGACGGCGACAATCATGATGAGTCCACCGTTTTGCAAGTACGCTGCGATCACGATCATGAGCGGCAGCCCGGGGATGACGAGGAACAAGTTGACGATGAAGTTGATGATATCGGCGCCGAATCCGCGAATGTATCCCCAGCTCAGCCCGATGACTATTGCAACGATCGTGGACAGCAGCCCGGCGATAAAGCCTACTGAAACGCTGATCTGCGATCCGAAGATCAGCTGGCTGAGCACGTCCTCGCCCGCCGCCGTCGTACCAAACCAATGCTCCGGGCTGGCGTCAGCGTTGCGTTCGAAACCATCCTGTGCGGCACCGTAGGGGGCCAGAAGAGGCGCGAAGATGGCAACGAAGATGAAGCAGGCGAGAATGATCAGCCCGAGCCGTGACTTCCAGTTGGCCCACAGGGTTGCGGCCGATCGGGTGATGAAAGCGAACTTGCGCGGTGCGTTCCTCGTTTGTGCAGTGGCTGTCGTGACGTTCTGTGTGGTTGTCATCGTCGTGTCCTTGGGTCGAGTACCCCGTACATGATGTCGACGAGGAAGTTTGCGATGAGCACGCTGACGGTGATCATCAGAAACAGTGCCTGCATCAGCGGGTAGTCCTGGCCGATAACGGCGTTGAAGAGGAGATAGCCGATGCCCGGGTAGCCGAACACCTGCTCAACGAGCACCGAGCCGCCGACCACACCGCCAAGGGCCAAGCCGAAGCCGGTGAGGTTTGGAAGAATCGCGTTGCGGGCCGCATAGCGAATGGCTACGGTGCGTCCCTTCAAGCCGTTGGCCTCGGCGAACGTCACGTAGTCATCGCCAAGCGTGTTGATCATCGCGTTGCGCATTCCGATGATCCACCCGCCGAGCGAGGTAATAAGGATCGTGAGTGCCGGCAGCGCCGCGTGGTACAGCACGTCCATGAAGAATTCCCACGTCAGCGCCGGGGTGGCTGTCGGTCCGAACGCTCCGGAGGTGGGGAACAGGTGCAGGACATAGCCCAGGAAGAACAACAGCAACAGCGCCGTCCAGAAGTACGGAAACGTGCTGGCGAAACTGCCGGTCAGTGTGGGAAGGGCGTCAAGCCAGGTGTTGCGTTTCCACGCAGTCAGAACACCCATAAGGGTTCCGAGCACGAACGCGATGATGGTCACGAGCCCGACAAGAATGACCGTGTAGGGGAAAGCCTGCCAAATCATCTCGGAGACCGACTGCGGATAGAAGGTGTAGGAGACACCAAAGTCCAGGGTGATGACCTGGTGCAAATATCCAAGGTACTGCTCGAAGATGTTGCCATCCGGCACACCGAGCTGGGCCTCGATGGCTTTCCGGGTCGCGTCTGTGACCGGCCCGTTCTGAGCGAGTTTGGCAATCGCCGCATCGGTGGGTGAGCCCGGCATCATGCGCGGCAGCAGGAAGTTCAAGGTGATGGCCGCCCACAGGGTGAGCAGGAAGAAGCCAATTCGCCGAAGTACAAAGACCATGGACTATTCACCGTCCTTGTTGGAGAGCTTGAGCTGGGTGAAGATGAGCAGCGGGCTCGAATCATAGGTTTGCGGAGGAGCGTATGGATCTTCCTCTGTGGGCCAGCCAGTGAACTTGGAGGTGTTGTACAGTCCCCAAAGCCCGCCGTAGTAGAGGCCGATGACTGGCAGCTGGTCGTACACGATCTGCTGCAGCTGGTGGCTGATCTCCAACTGCTTTGCCGGGTCGATGGTTTCCTTGTACTGGGCGAGCAGAGCGTCGGTCTTCGGGTCGCTGTAGCGCTGGAAGTTGCTAGGCGCCAGTTCGCCGATCTTAACATGGAACTCGCTCGAAAGCAGGCTGTTGTAGGCCTGGAAGATGTCGCCACCACCCATGCCTCCCATCGCCACCTCGTAGTCGCCGTTTTGGATCGACTGCTGGTAGCCAGCCGGCTGGGGTTGCTTGATGGTCATGTCAATGCCGATCGCGCTGAGCTGCTTGCGCACCTCTTGAATGGCGCGCAGCCAGTCGGTGTATCCATTGGCCGTCATCACCGAAAAAGTAAACGGGGTGCCTTTGGCGTCGACCATGGTGCCGTCGACCAGGGTGTAGCCAGCCTTGGCCAGCGAGGCGAGCGCCGCATCGGTGTCCTGCTCGATGACGCCGTAGTTGGGAATGTTGGGGTTGAGCTCCGACTCCTGGTTGGGCAGCATTAGGCCGGTCTGACCGGCTTTGCTCATGTACTCCTCAGTGGCGGCGTCGGCGATCTTGTCCCGGTCGAGAGCCAGGGCGATCCCCCGCCGCAGATCGACGTTGTCCCACGGGGCTTTGTCCAGATTGGGCACCAGGCTGATCACGCCGCCCGGCGGGAACCAATTCTTGTTGTCTGGATTGGCAGCACCCCACGTTCCCTCGACGTTGCTCATGAACGAGTACGCCCAATCGAAGCCCTTGGTCACAATGTCGAGCTCACTGGTGGCAGCCGGCAGCACGAGGTGCTCAATCTCCACCTTGCGTGCCTGCCAGTAGTCCTGGTTCTTATCCATCGTGTATTGCTGGGAGGAGAAGTTGCCGAGCGTGAACGGCCCCGTGCCCACCGGGTCCTCGTCGCGCCAGGTGTCTGGATTCTTCACGTCTTTCCAAATGTGCTCCGGCACAATAAGCGTCAGCGAGATGACGTCCGCAGCCGGGGCGTCGTCGTCCTTGAGATGCACGATGACGTGGTCGCCGTCGATCTCAATGTTCTCGATATGCTGCCAGGCGCCCTTGATGTCGAGCGTCGGGTATTTCTTGATGAGGTTGAAGGTGAACACGACGTCTTTTGGCGTGAACGTCGCACCGTCAGACCAGGTGACGCCTTGGCGAATCGTGTAGTCAATGGTGCGCGCATCCGGCAGCGTCACCTTTTCGGCCAGCCAGGGCGTTTGCGTCCCGTCAAGGACGTTGACTGCTGTGAGCGGCTCGTAGATGTAGCTCGCCGCAACCCGCTTGTTGAAGAGATACGGGTTGAAGATCTTCTCGAACATGGGCGAACCCTTGTCCGCGGCAATGAGCATGGTGTCATCGGGGATCGAGGGGTCCGGCTCGCTCTGTATCTGAATGCTGCACGCCGAGATGAGCATGACTACAACAGAGATTCCGGCGATCACCGACATTCGTTTCGTGCGCGTTTTCGAGTTCGTCATTGACACTCTTACTTCCTCATGTCTTCACTGTCACGAGGCAGCCCGTGCGGGCTGCGCTGCCCCGGGATGCCTGCAGCATCATCCGGTCACTCCAGAGTGTATGCGCATACATTGCGTTCCCGCAAGACCCTCTTACACTTGCATGGACAACTACGAGCGCTCAGAACTCTCACGTAAAAGCACCTTGACGGGCAGCCGAACGCTTGCCGGCTTTGCGTCTGGATCGTCAAGCCTGCGCTGCATGAGCTGGATTGCAGCACGGCCAACAAGCTCCATTGGCTGGTGCACGGTGGTCAGGCGAGGTGACGAGAGGTTGGCGGCTTCGATGCCGTCAAATCCCGTGACAACTACGTCCTCCGGCACGCGGATTCCGGCACTGCTCAGAGCATCAAGCACCCCGAGCCCCATCTGGTCGTTGGCGCAGATGACAGCCTTGGGGATGTCATCAGAGGCGAGTAGCTCGGCGCCGGCACGGCGACCAGACACCCGGGTGAATTCACCGCGAAGCAGCCGCGTCTCGCCGGGGTCCATGCCGCTCTCTCGCAGCGCTGACTCGAAACCGGACCAGCGGTCGGTATCGTCTGGCGAATCGAGCGGACCGGCCACATAGGCGATGTTGCGGATGCCCAGGTCATCGATCACGTGCGCGGTGAGAGCGTGCATGCCTTCATGGTTACTCACCGTCACGGTGTCGAAGGGCGCGCCGTGCGCCTTACTTGCGAGCACCACGATGGGGATGCGCCGGGCGAGTTGCTCAAGCGCGGCGTCAGGGACGCTTTGGGCAAGCACCAGCAGACCATCGACGCGGCCAGCCATGTCACGAACCGCATCGGCTGCCAGGCCACCTCGTCCGACGGCGACCGTGAGCGCGAATCCGCGGCGCCACGCCTCAAGTTCCGCGCCGCGCAGCACCTCATCGAAATAGAGATTGAACTGGTGCGACTCGGGGGCGTTGCCCACGTCGTCGACCAGTGAGTAGCTTGGCGACGCGTCGATGAGGAGGTCGTTGAGTTCGCCCAGGTCGTCCATGGCGTCAAAGCCGGGAAAGTAGAGCCCGAGGGCGCCGGTGCGACGTGCCGCGAGACCTCTGGCCGAGCCGCTGGGGACGTAGCCGAGTTCCCGGACCGAGTCCATGACTCGTTCGCGAGTCGATGCACGGACGTCCGTCGGGCGTCTGAGCACCCGCGAAACCGTCGCTATCGAAACCCCGGCGTCAGCGGCGACGTCGTAGACCGTTGGGGCCTTAGTCACTGGTACTCCCCTCGATTGGTCCTGGCCCCCCTTCCGATCCGTGCGCCACGGATGCGGAGAGCGCCAGCTTCAATACTAGATGAGTGATTCCGGTGCGGTGTGTGGGTGGGCGTTGCCCCCCCTGGGTGATCGCTGGGCTCCGGAGGGGCGCCCCGCGCATTGCCACAATCATCTGGACCGCTGGGAGAACCAGGTTGCAGGTCTCCTGCGCTCCGGCGGAACTTTCTACATCCGCGACGGGCACCCTACCCTCTACTCCGTTGATGAAAATGCCGAAGCCCTGCAGCTCTGCTACCCGGACTTTGACGACGGCCATGCGCAGCAATGGGATGAAGAATCCACTTATGTTGGAGACGGCACGGTGGCTCACTCCCGGACTTATGAGTGGGCCCATCCCCTCTCCAGCAGCATCAACTCCCTCATCGGTGCCGGGCTGCAGATTCTTCGTGTCGAGGAGGGCAAGACTATCCCGTGGAAGTTCGCGCCGCGGATGGTGGAAGTCTCGGAGGGCTTCGCATGGCCAGAATCTGAGCGCGAGTTGATTCCTTGCACCTACACAATCATCGCTCGGAAGGTTGGTCTGACCTAGGGTGACTGCAAATGTTCGGACAGCGAACTAGACCCGGCCGGGCTAACAGGTGGAGACGCTGCCCCTGACTAGAGGCTTGGCAATCTGTCTGGGGTTGCAGGGCGAATCCGGCGTCAGTGCCGCAGGTCAGGATTGACAGCTGACGGCGTCGTCCAAGGTTCCTGATGACACATTGAAACGCCCCGGTCCGCAGACCAGGGCGATTCAATTTTGCCCCGCGTGACGCGAGAGTCTTGACTCGAGACTTCTCACGTGCCAGGTCAGCCTAGTGCCCTCAGTTCAACGAAGTGAGGTGCTTGCGGGAGTACGGGATCCGTTCTCCGAGTCGGCCCTTGGACACCTTGTTCACCCATTCGGGATCGGAGAGGAGCGCACGGCCAACTGCCACAATGTCGAATTCTTCGCGCTCAAATTGTGCCAGCAGCGGGTTTAGATCGGTGTTGGCGGCCGTGGCATCCTTGTTCCATGCGTCGGTGAAGACCGCGTCCAATCCAACCGAGCCAACAGTGATGGTCGGCAGGGCGGTGATCGCCTTCACCCACCCGGCAAGTCCACGCTCCCCTTCGAAGCCTTGCAGCTCCGGAAAAGCTGGCTCCCAGTGCCGGCGTGTCGACGGATGCAGCACATCGACGCCGGCGTTGACGAGCGGCGCAAGGATGTTCTCAAGCTGCTGCGGTGTCTGGGCGATGCGTGCGTTGTAGTGGCCTTCTTTCCACTGCGAGAACCGGTAGACGATCGCGAAGTCAGGCCCCACGGCAGCACGAATCGCGGCGACGACCTCCGCTGGGAATTTGATTCGCGCCTCGAGCGAACCGCCGTACCCGTCCTCCCGGACGTTGGTCTGTGCCCACAGGAACTCATCGAGGAGATAACCGTGGGCACCATGGAGTTCGACGCCGTCGAAACCGGTCATCTGGGCATTCACCGCAGCGTCGACCCAGAATTGCTTGAGTTCATCAAGGTCAGAGCCGGTTAATGCGCGACCAAGCGGTGAACCGTCAAGACCTCGCCCCGACGGGCTGACAGTGACAATATCGGGGTTAAGACTGGGCTCATTCCCCCGTTGTACGCCCAAGTGCCACAGCTGGGGAATGATGGAGCTTCCTTCTGCATGGACCGCGTCAACAACGCTCTTCCAACCCGCCAGGCTCTCCTCGCCATAGATTCGGGGAACGCGTGTGTCCGGACCTGCTGCAGGATGGGGAATCAAGGTACCTTCGGTGATGATCAGTGAAGTACCTCCTGCCGCGCGCTTGCGGTAGTACTCGGCAACATCATCTTGGGGAACTCCACCAGGGGAAAACGCACGCGTCATCGGCGCCATAGCGAAACGATTGCGTAGTTTTAGGGACTTCACCTCAATCGGTGTGAAGAGTCCGGATACCTCAAGGTCTGGGTTCTTTAGTGCATATTCCGTCATGTGAAATGGAACCTTCCCCGGATACCCCCTATTCCTGACTTGACCGTGATATGAACCTTGTCACAGTGGGCGCGTGTGGCCCTCACCCCGCCATAAATCCGCGGCAAGGCGCGGACAACCTGTACGCAACCAGTAGTCGAGCTTCCAGACGCGCTCGCCGGATCAGTAGCCAGCAGATTCACGAAGACTGCAAGCAGGAAACAGCTGCGGTAGCGCGCCGGAGACTCAGTGCGCTGGCTAAAAAGACCCCTTTCAGGGGAACAGCCGGTCAACACCTTGGGAACGCTAAACCCCTGCGAGCAGGGGGTTTAGCGTTCTCAAGGCTGGACGAGAACCGGCTCGACGCCCGCCCAGCGCATCACTAAAAGACGGCCAGCCGGGTCCCACTGACGTAGTCGTCTTTATGCAACAACTGAATCGGCGATGTCCAGCACTTCATCGAGGATCGCCAAGCCTGCAGCGGCGTCCGTCTCACTGATGTTGCACGGGGGAACCACATGGATCCGGTTGAAGTTCGCGAAGGGAATCAAGCCGCGGTCCTTGCAGGCCGCCACCAGCTGGTTCATCTCCGGGCTGGAGGCACCGTACGGCGCCAAGGGCTCACGCGTCTCCCTGTCGCGCACCAGTTCTATGGCCCAGAAGACACCCGTGCCGCGCACCTCGCCCACGGAGCGGTGGCGCGCAGCGAAACCGGCCAGAGCTGGGCCGATGACGGTTTCTCCTAGCCGCGCCGCATGATCCACCATGCCCTCGTCCTCCATCGCGGCGATGGTGGCCACGGCGGCTGCGGTTGCCAGCGGGTGACCGGAATAGGTCAGCCCGCCGGGGTAGGCCCGCTTGCCGAAGGTTGCTGCGATGGCCGGGCTGATCGCCACCCCGCCCAGCGGGACGTAACCGGAGTTGACGCCCTTGGCGAACGTCAACAGGTCAGGAACCACATTGAAATGCTCCACGGCGAACCATTTGCCGGTGCGGCCAAACCCGGCCATCACTTCATCGGCGATGAAGATGATCCCGTGTCTGGTGCACAGTTCCCGGACCCCTTTCAGATAGCCCGCGGGTGGAACTTGGATGCCCGCCGTGCCAGGAATGCTCTCCAGGATCAGCGCGGCAATGGTGGCCGGCCCCTCATAGGCGATCAGCTGTTCCAGGTGTTCTAGCGCACGCTGGCATTCCTCCTGCTCAGTAGCGGCATGGAATGCCGTGCGGTAGAGGTACGGGGGAAAGAAATGGACAGTGCCGGCGCTGGCAGTGTCACTGGGCCAGCGGCGCGGATCCCCGGTCATGTTGATGGCCAGTTGCGTGCCGCCGTGGTAGGAGCGGTAGGCCGAAAGGACCTTGTGCCGGCCGGTGTGCAGCCGGGCCATCCGGACTGCGTGCTCGTTGGCATCGGCACCGCCGTTGGTGAAGAAGATTCGGTCTAGCTCCCCCGGGGTGCGCTCGGCTATCATCCGGGCCGCTTCGGAGCGGGCCGCATTGGCATAGCCAGGGGCAATGGTGCACAGGGTTGTGGCCTGCGCCGCGATGGCCGCCACCACTTTGGGGTGCTGGTGGCCGATGTTGGTGTTGACCAGTTGCGAGGAGAAGTCAAGGTACCGCTTTCCCTGGCCGTCCCACACATGGGAACCCTGCGCGGCAGTGATGACCATCGGGTCCAGCAGATCCTGGGCGGACCAGGAGTGGAAGACGTGCTTGCGGTCAAGTTCGTAAGCGCGCAACGCGGCGTCGGCAGTCTCCTGCCCCAGGGTTTCCTGGGCTGTCGTGGATGTCATGGAATGCTCCTTAAAGTTCTATTGGCGGCCGGGTCAGGCGTTCTGCGGGAAGCCGAGGTTGATGCCGCCGTGGCTGGGTTCCAGCCAGCGGGTGGTGACAGCCTTGCCGCGGGTGAAGAAGCCGACACCCTCGGAGCCGTGTGCATGGGTGTCACCGAACAGCGAGTTCTTCCAACCGCCGAAGGAGTAGTAGGCCATCGGGACGGGAACCGGGACGTTGATGCCCACCATGCCCACCTCGACCTCGTTCTCGAAACGGCGAGCCGCACCGCCGTCGTTGGTGAAGATCGCTGTGCCGTTGCCGTACGGGTTGGCGTTGATCAGCTCCAGGGCCTGGTCATAGCTGTCCACACGGACCACAGAGAGGACCGGGCCAAAGATCTCATCCCGGTAGATGGACATGTCAGTGGTGACGTGGTCAAAGAGCGTGGGGCCGACGAAGAAGCCCTCGCCCTCGGCGTCCGGGTTCACTGTCCGCCCGTCAACCACGAGCGTTGCGCCCGCCGCCTCGCCGACGTCCACATAGCCTGCCACCTTGTCCCGGTGCGCGGAGGTGACCAGCGGGCCCATGTCGCAGCCACGCGTACCGTCGCCGGTGCGCAGTTCCCGGGCACGCTGGGCAATCTTCGCCACCAGCGCGTCAGCAATGCCACCAACGGCCACCAGTGCAGAAATGGCCATGCACCGCTCACCAGCGGAGCCGAATCCGGCGTTGATGGCGGCATCGGCGGCGAGGTCTAGATCGGCGTCGGGCAGTACGATCATGTGGTTCTTGGCACCGCCCAGGGCTTGGACGCGCTTGCCGTTTGCGGTGGCCGTCTCGTAGACGTATTTCGCAATCGGGGTGGAGCCCACAAAGGAGACAGCCTTGATGTCCGGGTGCGTGAGCAGCGTGTCCACGGCCACCTTGTCGCCGTGCAAAACGTTGAAGACGCCGTCGGGCAGGCCGGCCTGCTGCCACAGCTCGGCAATCCAGTTGGCCGCTGTGGGGACCTTTTCGCTGGGCTTGAGGACCACCGTGTTGCCGGCTGCGATGGCCAGCGGGAAGAACCACATGGGCACCATTGCCGGGAAGTTAAACGGACTGATGATCGCCACGGGTCCCAGCGCCTGACGGATGGAGTGGACGTCAACGTTGGTTGAGGCGTTCTCCGTGTAGGCGCCCTTGATCAGGTGCGGGATGCCGCAGGCAAACTCGACCACCTCTTGGCCGCGGGACACCTCGCCGAGGGCATCGTCGAGGACCTTGCCATGTTCGGCGGTGATGATCGCGGCAAGCTCACCCTTGCGGGCATTGAGGAGTTCACGGAAGGCAAACAGGATCTGTGTGCGGCGGGCCAGGGATGTATCGCGCCACCGCGGGAAGGCTGCCTTGGCCGCAGCAACTGCGGCATTGCCTTCCTCGACGCTGGCCAAGGCCACCAGCCTGGCCACCTTGCCCGTGGCCGGGTTCATGACCTCGGAGATGCGCTGCCCGGCCGGGACGTGGCCGCCGTTGATCCAATGTTGTGTAGTTTTCAATGCTTCTCCCGTGGTGTGATTGCTTGCACTATGGATCCATAGTGCCCTGCCCGGCGCAACACCAATAGACCCAAGCTGTAAAGAAATGGTTTAGTACCATTACACTATGTAAATGCTTCCTACTATCCGCAGCATTCTTGAGCTGGACATCCTTCGCGGCGCCGAGCCAACCATTCTGGGCGGTGTGGACGGCATGGAGAAGACTGTGCGCTGGGTCCATGTGAGTGAACTCCTGGACCTGACGGATCTACTGTCGGGCGGGGAGCTGGTGCTGACAACTGGCCTCGAGCTGGAAAACCGGTCCGGCCACGCGAAGCAGTACATCCGATCGCTGGAGCAGGCAGGCGCTGCGGGCCTCATTGTGGAACTGGTTGGTCCGCGGGAGCGCACACTGGCAGCCTTGCACATGGCAGTAGCGGGCTCCACGCTGCCGGTCGTGGTGCTGCGGAAACGGATCAAATTCGTCGAGCTCACCGAGGCCGTGCACCGGACCATTGTGGCCGATCAGCTGGAACGGGTGGAACGGTCCCGCGACGTCCACGAAGCGTTCACCCTGCTCAGCCTGGAGAGTGCCGGGACGCAGCAGGTCGTTGAGCAGGCTGCAACGATGATCGGGGCGCCGGTGGTGCTCGAAGACCTGGGTCACCTGGTCCTGGCCTACTCCGGCCAGCACCTAGCCACCACCGAATTGCTGCGTGATTGGGAGCGCAGGTCCCGCACCACACCATCCCCCGCCAAGACTGTGCGGGCGGGCCCCGAACTGTGGCTCCAGGTGCCGGTGGGCGTGCAACGCCAATTGTGGGGCCGGCTTGTAGTTCCGGTGCCACCTCACATCGCAGCGGACGATGACATGGCGGCCATGGTCCTGGAACGTGCCGCGCAGACCCTCGCCATCAACCGCCTGGCCGAACGGGACCAGCGCGGACTCTCCGAGCGGGCCCAGGCCGGTCTCCTCAATGCCCTGCGTCAGCCTCATGGACTCAGTGAGGCAGAGGCCCTGGCACGCGCCGGCGCGTTAGGACTGAAGCGTGCACCCTCCTACGTCCCACTGGTTTTCCGGACCGAACTGCCCGGCACAGCCTCGGCAACCGCAGATCCACTGGCAGGTCAGCACCAGGAACGGGCGCTTTTGGAACTGCTGGCCAGGGAGCTGAAATCCACCTCCAACAGCGGACTGGCGGCCAGTATCCAATCTGGTTGCGTGGGCATGATCCTGGCACTCCCGGCGAAGCAGCATGAGGAAGCCACCCTCCGGCGATTGGCCGGCGCGTTGGAGGCCCACACAGGTGGCTCCGGCCCACGCTGGATCATCGGCGTGGGCGGAAACCGTTCCTCACTGCTCGAGGCGGCCGCGGGAATCGACCAGGCTGCTCACGTTGCCGAAACGGCCGCCACCTTGCGTGACCCACGCCTACCGTACTACCGGGCCACGGACATCAGGCTCCGCGGTTTGCTGGCCTTGATCCGCAACGATCCGCGCGTTCAACAGTTCGTGGAATCGGAGCTGGGGGCCGTGCTGGCGGCCGAAGCGGAAGGCAGCCACGGCTATGTGGAGCTGTTGGGCACGTTTTTGGAGTCCGGGGGCAACAAGGCGGCCATGGCCCGGGAGAGCTACCTGAGCCGCCCCACTCTCTATGCCCGGCTGGCCAGGTTGGAGGATCTGTTGGCCGTGGATCTCGCGGACCCGGAATCAAGGACCTCTCTTCATGTGGCCCTCATGCTGCACCGCCTGCGCGGACTATAGGCGCCGGGTCCGCCGAGCCTTCAGCCGCCGTGGCCCCGCGGCGCACAGCAGTTACGGCTCATTGGGGGCGAAATAGACCTTGCGCAGCGTCTCGGTGACTGTCCACGATGTTCGTTGCCCCGCGCGCAGCCGCACCACATCGCCGGTTGCGATGTCCATGGAACCGCCACCGTCACGGAACACGATGTTGGCTTTTCCACCCACGACGACGAAGACTTCCTCGGTCTCGGTGTCGATGGCTGTGCCTGGGGTCATTTCCCAGACGCCCACGGCGCACCCTGCCAGGCCCTCAAGTTCAAGAATCGCTGTGCTGGGGTCTCCTTGAACAACTTGCCCAGGGGGCAGCGGTTCATGGTCCAGAGGAAGGCTGAGTGCTGCTGTGCGCTGTGGCGATGGGTCCGTCATGGGTACCGGGTCTCCTCTGTGGGGGTTGGCTGGGGCGGCTATGAGTCGAAGCCCAACCCCACGGCGTCAAGAGTCTTCAGGATAAGGTTCCGTTTCCCGACGTTGTGGTCGGCCCGGTCCATTGACCAACGGGTCAGGTTGATGCCCACCGCGGCGAATGGCTCCGGCGGGAACGGGAGCGGGCGTTTACGCACCATTTCAAGGCGCGTCCGCTCAGTGTCCTGCCCGGCGAGCAGATCCAACATGACATCGGCGGCAAAGCGGGTGGACCCAACACCTAGGCCAGTGAAGCCGGCAGCGTATGCCACCCGGCCCTTTCGTGCCGTGCCATAGAAGGGACAGAACTGGGTGCTGGAGTCGATGGCGCCTCCCCATTTGTGGCTGAACCGCACGCCCTCCAGTTGTGGGAACGTGGTGAAGAAGTGGCTGGCCAGCTTCCTGAACGTCTCCTCCCTGTTCTCGTATTCCTGATTCACCTGACGCCCGGCGTAGTAGATGGCGTCATAGCCGCCAAAGAGGATGCGGTTGTCCCGACTCAACCGGTAGTAGTGGAATTGGTTGGCCATATCGGCCATGCCTTGGCGTTCAGTCCAGCCGATCGCGGCGAGCTGTTGGTCAGTGAGCGGCTCGGTCATCAAGGCATAGTCATAGACGGGCACCGTCATGAAGCTATTGCGTTTCAGCAGGGACGGAAAGACGTTCGTTGCCAGGGCGGCCTGTTTGGCCACGATGCTGCCCGATTCGGTGCGGACACGGACGCCGTCGGGCAGATCTTCCAGCCCCGTGGCTCGGGACTCCTCAAAGATCTGCACCCCCAGCTTTGTCACAGTTTTCGCCAGACCGGCAGCCAATTTGGCGGGGTGGATCAGCGCCACCCCGTCCTTGTCCCACCGGCCGGCCAGGTAGGTGGGCGAATTCACCGCCGCGCGCACGGCATCTTTGTCGAGGAAGACACCGCCCGACTCATCTTCTAGGAGCCATTCGACGTGGTGCTGTTCCACGGCTACGTTGAGCTCGCCAGTGCGTTCGAAGTCGCAGTCAATCTGATAGCGCTCCACGGTGGCCTGGATCCCGTCAAGGTTTTCCAACCCCATCCGCTCCAGCTGGTCAAGTTCCTTGGGCCAGCGGTTCTTTCCATTCTCATAGCCATGGGTCAGGCTGGCAGCACAGAACCCGCCGTTGCGTCCGGACGCGGCCCAGCCGACTCGATGAGCCTCGACCACCACAATGTTCAGCTCCGGGTTGCGTTCCTTGGCCCGCAGCGCCGTCCATAGTCCCGTGTAGCCCGCCCCCACCACCACCAGGTCCGCCTGCAATTCTCCGCGCAGCTGGGGGTAGCGGACTTCAGCGGCGCCCAGATCGTCGGTCCAGAAGGGCCTGTGGACTGTGTCCGCCAGCGACTCCTCGACAGCGGCCGTACTGGGAATGTTCCGCTCAAAAACGGTGGTATGCACTGAAATTCTCCTCATATGTGGCGCCTATGGCGACTTCGGTTGACGGCAACTGTGCCGGGGCGTGAATGCCCAAACTATGCGGGCTGTTCTTCCCAGAGGGCGCGGGGCCTCGAGTCGATGAGCGTACGGGTGTAGTCGTGGTTGGGCTCCGAGAGGATCCTCGCCGTGGATCCTTGTTCCACGATCTGTCCCTGCTGGAGCACAAGGAGGTCAGTGCACAGCCGTGAAACGACGGCGAGATCGTGGGTCACGAAGAGAATTGCCAGACCAAGCTGCTCACGTACTTCTTCGACGAGCTCCAGCACCTGTGCCTGAACCGAAACATCCAAGGCACTGGTGGCCTCATCCAGAACCAGCAGCTTGGGTCTGGCGGCGAGCGCCTTGGCAATCGCCACCCGCTGCCGCTGGCCTCCCGAAAGCGCCCGGGGTTTGGAATCGAAGCGATCTTCACCAATGCCTACCCTGTCCAAGAGTTCCCTGGCGCTCTGCAGCGAGGCCGCCCGCCCCTGCCCCTGATGGAGCCGGAACACATCGGCCACAGCCTTGCCCACAGTGATCCTCGGGTCCAGGGAAAGGTAGGGGTCTTGGAAGACAATCTGGACGTCCTTGGCCAGGAGTTTGCGCTCACGAGCTTTTAGGGGTCGCTGCCCACGGACACGGCCGTTGATGGCGAGTTCGCCTTCATCGGCCGTCTCCAGCGCAACGATCATCCGTGCCAGGGTGGACTTGCCCGATCCGGACTCGCCCACCACACCCAGCGAACCGCCAGGTGCCAGGGCGAAGCTGGCCTCGTGCAACGCTGTCAGGACCTCCCCTCCCGGAAGCCGATAGTGTTTGGACAGGCCAGTTGCTGAGAGTAGTGGCGCCGCACCATCTGCTGGGGGCGCCGTCGGCACCTTGTCGGTCTCGATGCGGGGCGTGGCACCGACCAGTTGGCGCGTGTAGTCCGCCTGTGGACTCATGAATACTTCCCGGACTGCCCCTTGTTCCATCACTTGGCCCTTACGCAGGACATAGACCCGATCGCACAGGGAGGCGGCGAGGTTAAGGTCGTGGGTGATGAAGAGCATGCCCATGCCCCTGGTCTGCTGCTGTTCGCGCAGCAGTTCCACGATCCCGGCCTGGGTGGTGACATCCAGTGCAGTGGTGGGCTCGTCGCACAAGAGCAGCTCGGGCGAATCGAGCAGCGCCGCCGCAATCATGACACGTTGCAGCATGCCCCCGGACAGCTGGTGGGGGTACTGGCGCATCATCTCCTTGGTTCTGCGCAAGCCCACCTGGTCCAGTTGGGCCACGGCCCGCTCGGTTGCTTCCTCCCGGCTGAGGCCACGCCACCGCACCAGTGTTTCAGTCAGGAAGTCCCCCACCGTTCGCACCGGGTTGATGCCTGCCCGCGGGTCCTGGAAAATCATGGATGCCTGGTTGCGGCGCAGTTGCAGCAGCTTGGCTGCCGAAGCCGTGGTGGTGTCCAGTCCCAGGACCTTTACGGAACCGGTGAGCTGGGATGTTTCCGGGAAAAGCCCCAAGGCGGCCCGGGTAGTCAGGGATTTTCCGGAACCCGACTCCCCCACCAGGGCGACGGCCTCGCCGTCGTCCACGTGCAGGGAGACGTTATTGAGAAGCGGGCCCCGGCCGGGGAAATGCAGAGAAAACTGTTCAATTTCCAGGAGCTTGCTCATGAAAGCTTGCCTCCAATCCGGTCGGAGAGTTCCTCACCGATGACGTTGATGGATACGACAACAAGGACGACGACGAGCGCGGGCAAGAGGGCCGGTAGGACGTGGCCGCCCAGGAGTGCACCGCGCGCCTCCTGGATCATGGCTCCCCAGTCGGAGGTTGGCGGCTGGATCCCAAGGCCGATGAATGACAGCGCCGCGAGGTCGGCCAGCACGTAGCCGAAATTCAGGGTTGATTGGGCGCCAACGGTGGGCACCAGGTTCGGCATGACCCGCCCCAGCACCACCCAGGGTGTGCGGAATCCGAGCACCCGGTACGCCTGGACGTACGGCCTGGTCCGTTCGGCAAGCACCAGTTGTTGCGTCAATCGCGCCACGTAGGGGATGTAGCTGATGGTCATGGCCAGGATCGGTGCGAGCAGACCCTTGCCGAAGATGGCAATGGCCAGCATGGACAGCAGCAGTGCCGGGAAGGCGAAAAGCAGATCGAAGATGCGGCTCAGGATCTTCCCGGTCCAGCCGTCGCTCCAGCCGGCCGCCAGACCCAGCAGCAGGCCCAGGATGGTGGACACCACCACCACCACCAGCGGGCCCACCAGCGAGGTGCGCCCGCCGTACATCAGGCGGCTGAGCAGGTCGCGCCCCGAGGCGTCCGTGCCGAGCCAGTGGGTGGTGCTGGGACCGCTCAGTACGCTGGAGAGGTCCACGAAGTCCGGATCGTAGGGGGCCAGGACCGGGGCAAGGACTGAGAGCAGCACGACGACGACTGTGACGACCACGGCCACCCACACCGTCACGGACACGTGGCTGCCGAAGCGCCGGACACCCGGCAGGGGAAGCGTTGCTGTGAGGGTCATCGGGACTCCGTTCCTGCGGCGATCCGCGGGTCGATGAGGGGCTGGACGAGGTCGACGATGGTGTTGGCCACCACGAAGGCAATGACCACGATCATGACGATCGCCTGGACCACGGCAAAGTCGAGGCGGTCAATGGACTGGACTAGTAACTGGCCGATACCGGCCAAACCAAAGGTCTGTTCGACGATGGCGCTGGAGACCAGCAGGCCTGCGATCAGAACGCCACTGACTGTCAAAATGGGGCCCAGTGCGTTGCGGAGCACGTGCCGGAGCACCACGTCGCGGCGTTTGAGGCCGCGGCTGGTCGCCACCTCCACGTGTTCACGTGTGAGCTGCTCGTTCATTGAGGATCGCGTCACCCTGGCCATGAAGGCTATGAAGGTCACACCGAGCGCCAAGGCTGGCAGGGTCAGGTGCCAGAGCCGGTCCAGCCCGCCCGTGCCGCTGCCAAAGGATGGAAACCACCCCAGCTGGACGGCGAAGAGTGCTGTCAGGGCGATGGCGGCAACGAATGGGGGGATGGCGCCGGCGGCCGTGACGCTGATGAGAATGAAACGGTCCCAGCCGCCCTTGTTCAGGCTTGCCAGAATGCCGGCAAGCAGGCCAAGGATGGTGATGAAGACGCCGGCTAGGGCCACCAGTTCCAGTGTCACGGGCAGACGGTTCAGCAGCACCTCCCCCACACTTTGGCGGTAGGTCATGGACCTGCCCCAATCGCCGTGGAGGATGCCCCCAACCCACGCGAGATATTGCTCAATGGGTGGCTTGTCCAAACCGAACGTCCGGGTGATTTCCGCGAGGGCCTCGGGGTTCGGGCTCCGGCCGCGCAGCAGGAAACGCGCCGGGTCCCCCGGGAGGACGAAACGGGAGAAGAACACGATCAGGGAGGCAAAGAACAAGGTGACCAGCAGGGTTGCGACCTTGCGGAGCACATAGACCAGCGGACCCGCCGTCAGGGGCTTTCTCGGTCCGGCCTTGGGTGGGGCGGGGGGAACCGCCAGTTGCGTCGCAGCCACGGCTACCGACCTCCAATCGTTGCTGCCCAGGGGTAGTACATGTAGTTGATCGATGGCACTACGCCTGTTATGCGCTTGCCGAGCCACAGCGAGGTGACTGTTTCATACAGGGGTGACCACACCACTTCCTGGCTGGCGATTTTGGCCGCCTCGGCCGTGAGCCTGCCCCGCTCTTCTACGTCCTTGGTGCTGATCGAGGTGTTCACGAGCCTGTCGAATTCGGGGTTGGACCAGCCGCCATAGTTACTGAAGTCGCCGGTGCGCAGCACGGAATACATTTCTGTTGGTTCGCTACTGGAGAGGTACCAGGACGTCTGGAACATATCGATCCCCGCCCTGGCCTCCGGGTCGGAAAACAACGTTGTGTATTTGTCATTGGACATGGTCTGGATCTCCGGCACCAGCCCGATTTCCTCCGCCGCCGAGGCCACGGCACGGGAGGTGACGTCAAACGCCGCGGTGATGGGCGCCGTCGCATAGACGAACTTCTTGCCGGTGGCGCCTGCCTCCTTGATGAGGCGTTTGGCCTGCTCCAGGTCGTAGTCCAGCGTTTGGAGCGAATCAAAGGCCGGGTCGACAGTGGCTGGCTTGACACCGTTCCACACATTTCGGGTGGTCAGCGAATCGGTTGTCATCGCATATCCCTGTTCAGCCGCCTGTAGGAGTGCCTCACGGTTCAACGCCATCATGAGGGCCTTGCGGACCCGAACATCGCTGAAGACGCCCTTGAGATTTGATGTCACCAGGCTCATGACAGAAGTGTCGTTGCCGAAGTAGACGTTTCCGGCATCCGTGTTGGCCTTGAGAATGTCCAGAGCATTGGAGGGAACCTGCCAGCTGCCGTCGATCTCCCCGGTCTGCAGCGCCGTGACCCGCGCATTGGCGTCGGGAAGGATCTTGAAGGTCATCTCGGCCGACTTGGCCTTCAAGTCCGGGTCCCAGTAGCCGTCGAAGCGCTTGAGCGTGATGCTCTCCCCCGCATCCCAATGGTCGAATTGAAAGGGGCCGGTGCAATTCACGCCAGTGGCAGCGTTGCCATAGTCCCTGCCGGCTGCCGCGAGGGTCTTCGCCGACTCCACAACACCCGGCGCCCCCACCAGGGATGAGTTGAAGGTGTAGTCCGGGACTGTGGTGGTCACTGTCACCTCGTAGTCACCTGTCTTCTGGATACCGGCTACGCGCTCAAAGGCCGAAGCCCAGAACGAACCAACCTCCGCATCGAGATGGCGCTTAAGCGAGGCCACCACGTCATCGGCGGTCATGAGGCTGCCGTCATGGAACTTCACCCCCTGCCGAATGGTGTACACCCAGGTCAAGTCATCGGGGTGCTCAAACTTGGTGGCCAGCCCGGGCGACGATGTCAGGTCAGGATTCCAGCGGAACAGTGACTCACACATGTTTGCCACCACCTGGTTGTCCGGGTAGTCGAAGGCATAGGCGTAGTCGAGCGAGTACGGCTCGGCGTAGAGTGCCCAGCTGAAAGAGTCAATGTCTTTACTGGGTTTGGGCGTCGTACTGCTCAGGGTGAACTTGGCGGAACCGCCGTCGGCGTCACCATCAACGGGACCGCCGCAGCCGGTGAGCAGCAGGCCAATGGCCGAACAACCCGCTATAACAGCTCCCAGCCGCCCAAGCGGTGTGCGATTTCGAATCATGGACTTTCCTCCTCGAATCATGAAGACGTCTCAGTTCCTCTAGATATCCAGCCGGGCAAAGACGCGCTCGCCGGCAATCCAGGTTTCGTCCACTTGGGCCTTGTGCAAGTCCGCCACGGGGACCTCGAAGAGGTTCCGGTCAAGGATCGCCAGGTCAGCGAGTGCCCCGGGGCGGATGATGCCGGTGTCCGCATCGAGGTGGTTGATCCATGCGGTGCCTTGGGTGTAGGCATCGAGGATCTGTTTGAGGGAGAGCTTGTGCTTGTCCGGTCCCAGCGGTGGCAGCGTGCCACCGGGCTCGACCCGGTTCACGGCCACATGGATGGCCAGGAGGGGGTTGGGCGAGGAAACAGCCCAATCACTTCCGGCGACCAGCTGAGCCCCTGCCGCGGCGAGTTCACCAAAGGGGTAGTGGCGATTTTCGGCCTCAGCGTCCATGAAGGGCAGAGTCAGCTCATCCAGTTGGTCTTCGTGGCAGGCCCAGAGAGCCTGCAGGTTTGCTGCCGCGTCAAGGGCCGCGAAGCGCGGCACATCGACCGGACGGACCACCTGAAGATGGGCAAGATGATGGCGATTGTCACGGGCGCCATTGACTGTGCGCGCCTGCTCGACGGCGTCAAGGGCGTTCGTCACTGCGCGGTCACCCAGCGCGTGGAAGTGGACCTGAAACTCGTTGGCGTCGAGCTCTGTGACGAATCCGCGCAACTCCTCCGGGTCAAAGAACTCGATGCCGTGGTTGTCGGTATGGTGTCCGTGGCTATCACGGTACGGAGCGTGCATGGCGGCCGTGTAGTTCTCCGCCACCCCATCAACCATGACCTTGACAGTTGCCGCGGACAACCGAAGCGGATCGCAGGCGGCGGCGACGCGGTCACGTCGGGCCAGGATTTCAGCCAGCTGTTCGCGGCCCATTGCACGATCCCACCATTGGGCGGCTCGGACACGAACTTTTAGGTCGTCGGCGTCGACAGCCTTCAGGTATATCTCCAAGGTGTCCCCGAAGCCACCCGTGGAGGCACCCACATAGGCATCCTGCCAGGCCGTTATCCCATGGGAGAGCATGTGGTCCTGCGCCCACAGCAGCCCCTGATAGACCAGTTCCGGATCGACGCCTGGATGTACGTGGTCAAACAGGCCCATCGCACCTTCATGGACGGTGCCCGCGGGGTGGCCGTCCGCCTCACGTTCGATCCGGCCACTGTCGGGGTCAGGCGTCTCGGCGAGAATCCCGGCCAGCTCAAAGGCTTTCGTGTTGGCCCACGCCCCGTGGTGGTCCCGGTTGTGGAGCAGCACGGGACGGACGGGGACCACGGCGTCAAGCATTTGTCGGGTGGGCGTCCCACCGGGGAAACAGTCCATCGACCAGCCGGCGCCGAGGATCCACTGTTCGTTGGGATGTGAATCGGCGTACTGCCGCACCACCTCCACCGCCTGCTCGGCCGTGGTGGTCTCGGTGAGGTCGCACAGCAGGTGCTCCACACCGGCCATGATGGGATGGACGTGGGCGTCCTGAAATCCGGGGATGAGAAGACGTCCACCCAGATCCACCCGATTCGTGGAAGCGGTGGCCAGTGCGGACACGTCAGCACCGTCCCCTACGGCCAGGACGCGTCCACCCCCAACGGCCACGGTGGCTTGGATCGGAATTTCATCCTCACCGGTGTATATCCAACCGTTTTCAAAAATCGTCTCAGCGCAGACCATCGGTTCCCTTCCTCGAGCAAGATTTGTGTCCTGCATCACAATACGGGCCAAAAATAACGATGTCAATGACGTTGACAATGGCAGTGACAGTTGCGTTGACAATTGGCGTGCGGGTTCGTGTACCGTGGGACACAACGGAGTCGAAGGACTTCAGGAAAGGCGGTGATACGTGGCCAGGACCATGCCCGAGCGGGTCAAGGATCAGCTCACGGACCGACGAGTGCGCCTCGATGCAGACACGATCATCGACGCCGTGTTGGAACTTGCACAAGACGAACCCCAGTCTCGGTTCACGTTCAAAAGCCTCGGTGAGGCACTCGATGTGGACCCCACCGCCATGTACCGCCATTTTCGTAACCGTGATGCCATTTTGCGAGCGGCACTGGACAGACTCTTCTCCATGGCACTTGCAGCAGCAACCTCACCAACGGAACCACTGGCTTGGCGGACCCGTCTGGAGCTTTACCTCAACTCGTTGATCGAGGTGTTCATCAAATATCCGTCGATTGGCTGCGATGCCTTTGCCACCGACACTTTTGGCCAGGGCGAGTTGCATACGATCGAATTCGTCCTTGGTTGCCTCAGTGATGCCGGCCTGTCCGGGGACCAGCTCGTGCAGTACTACGGAGCACTGGAAAGCTACACGCTGGGACACGGTTCCGGGATTGCCCAGGAAGTTCTGGCCAAACCGAACTCCGATGGCCACGAACCCTGGATCCAGGCTGTTGGTGTCGCTTCGGTCTCCGGATTCCCTTTGATCGAGGAATACCGTCAGCGGCTACTGAGCCTTGACGGAATCAACATATTCGCCGCAGGACTCCGCGCTATTCTCGATTCGGCTGAGCGCGAAGGCACCAAGGCACCGGACCTCGGCTAAAGAGGGGCCCGGTAACAAGCCTCGTCACGTACTTCCTCACGTGACCCACATCCATTCATCCTCAGGGAGCACCATGTACCAGTTCATCAACGGGCGTGCCCAGCAGGGCACTTCCCCCCTCACCCACGACGTGCTCAATCCCGCCACTGGCGAGGTTGTGGCCACCGTGGACCTTGCCAGCACGGACGACGTCGACAGTGCCGTGGCGGCGGCCCGCGCAGCCTTCGCCGGCTGGGCCCGCACAGCACCGAGCGAACGTTCAGCGATACTGCACCGCTTCGCATCGATCCTGACCGAGCGGGCCGAGGAGTTCGCCCTCGTGGAGAGTAGCCAGACCGGCAAACCCTTGAGGCTAACACGGAACTTTGATGTCCCGGGCACCATCGACAACGTCGAGTTCTTTGCAGGTGCTGCCCGCCACCTTGAAGGCAAGGCAACAGCCGAGTACTCCCCCGACCACACCTCCAGCGTTCGACGCGAACCCATCGGAGTGGTGGGCTCAATTGCACCCTGGAACTATCCCCTGCAGATGGCGGCATGGAAGATTCTGCCCGCCATCGCGGCGGGCAACACCATCATCCTCAAGCCGGCCGAGATCACGCCCCTGACCTCCGTCATGTTCGCCCAAGCGCTCAGCGACGCCGGACTTCCGCCCGGCGTCGTCAATGTCCTGGTGGGCACCGGCTCCATAGTGGGCGCGGCACTGATGCGCCACGACGACGTGGACATGGTCTCCTTCACTGGCTCCACAGCTGTTGGCCGCACCGTCATGGAGGCCGCGGCCGACAACACCAAGCGAGTTCATCTTGAGCTCGGCGGCAAGGCACCCCTGGTGGTCTTCGAGGACGCGGACGTGGACGTCGCAGTCCACGGCGCTGTTGCCGGGTCCCTCATCAACTCGGGCCAGGACTGCACGGCCGCCACGCGGGCAATCGTGCACCGTTCCATCTACCAAGAATTCGTGGACAGGCTCGCGACGCGTTTCCGCGATATCCGCCTCGGCTTGCCGGACGACGACGGAGCGGACCTGGGATCTTTGGTTTCATTCAAACACCGCGAGCACGTGGCCGGCATGGTTGACCGGGCCCGCAGCTACGCCAAGGTGGTCGCCGGCGGCGAAGTCCCCACCGAAGGTGTCCTGGGCCGGGGCGCGTTCTACCCGGCAACACTCATCACTGACGCCGCTCCCGACAGCGAGATCGTCAAGGATGAAGTGTTTGGCCCGGTTCTGGTGGTGTTGCCGTTCGACGACGACGACGAGGCCATCCGCCTGGCCAACGACACCGTCTACGGGTTGGCGGCATCCGCGTGGACCAGCAACCTGCACAGGGCTCTGCGCGCAACCCGGGAAATCAACGCTGGCTGCGTGTGGGTCAATGACCACGCACCGATTGTCTCGGAGATGCCCCACGGCGGTTTTAAGCAGTCCGGTTTCGGCAAGGACATGTCCGCCTACTCCTTCGAGGAGTACACCCAGCTCAAACACGTCATGTTTGACATCACCGGGCAAGTGGAAAAGGACTGGCACCGCACCATCTTCGCGCTTCGCTGACGAATCTGGCCCGCCCCCTCATTGAGGGGGCGGGCGGTCACTGCCGGAGCTCACTCGGCTCGGCAACCCTTGCCACTTCGGTGACAGGGATGCTCCCCCGGCGCTTCTTCATCACAAAGTAGACCGCAATGACGAGCAGGACAAACGGGACACCAAAGATCAGTGTCATCGAGAAAGCATCGATGAAGAGCGTGGTGATCAGCAGGGCCACCATCATCACAGCGCCAAGAACAGATGCCAGCGGGTAGAACCGCAGTTGGTAGGACAGGACAGTCCCATCGCGCTTGGTGGCCCGGCGGAATGCCAGATGAGTCACAAAGATCATGAACCATGTGGCCATTGCGCCGAACATGGACAGTGCCATCATGAACGTGAACCCATCCACCGGATTCAGTACATAGACGCCCGTTGCCACGGCAATACCTCCGGTGCAGAGCAACAGCGCGTTGACCGGGGCACCATTTTTGCGCAGCTTGCCCAGAATGGCCGGTGCCTGGCCGGCCCTTGCCAGGCTGAACATCATGCGGGTGGAGATGTAGAGCTGGGAGTTCATGGCCGACAAGGCGGCAATGATCACCACAATGTTGATCAAGGAATCAGCGAACGGAATCCCGATAACCTGCATAACGGTGACAAACGGACTATCTCCGGCCAGGATCTTGCTGACGGGCGCGATCGCCAGGATCAGGGCGAGCGTAAGAATGTAAAACAGGAAAAGCCTGAAGACCGTCACCTTGAAGGCCTTCTTCACCGACGTTCCTGGGTCCTTCGCCTCACCTGCGGCGACGGCAATCATTTCGATCGACAAGTAACTAAAGATCGCCACGACAACTGCAAACCACATGCCGCTAATCCCGTTCGGGAAGAGCCCGCCCTCGGCGGTGTAGTTGTGCACACCATAGGCTTCGTTCTTCGTGCCAAAGACGAGAATCGCTGCAACAAGGATGAACGCGAGGATCGCGAAGACCTTGATCGTGGAGAACCAGTACTCGAGGGTGCCGAAGGCCTTGACGTTGAACATGTTCACGCCTATCAGCACGGCCGAGAACAGCAAGATCCACAGGACAGGCGGCACGGTGGGGAACCACAGCTTCATATAGTCGCCGATGGCCGTGACCTCGGTGCCGACGGCCAGCACAATGCAGGACCAGTACAAATACTTCGTCAAAAAACCGGCCAGCGGGGAAATGTAGTGCTCGGCAAAGGCGCCGAAGGATCCTGTTGTGCTGTGCGCAACAGTCATCTCGGCCAGCGCACCCATCAGCGCTACGGCAATGAGGCCGCCAATCACGTAGCTAAGCAGGACGCTGGGTCCGGCAAAGGAGATGGCGAACTTGCTACCCAGGAACAGTCCGGTGCCAATGGCCCCACCGAGGGCAATCATGGTCAGCTGGGGACTAGTTAGTTCGCGTCTAAGCCCTTTTTCGCGCTCTTTAATCTGATCAAAGGTATCTGACATCGTTGTCTCCTTGAAGGGGGCATCGAAGCTGCCGGGCATGGCGCTTCGAGCGGGTGAACGGGGAAATGCAAAACGCTGACGACGGCGGGCCGGGCCGCGGGCGCTTAGGTGACGGCGTTGCGTTGCCGGAATTCCGGGGCGTCCCAGGCGTGGGTGTCCAGGATGTCGCGCAGGATTTCAACAGCATCCCAAATATCTGTATGGCTGAGATACAGCGGGGTGATGCCAAAGCGCAACACCTCAGGCTCGCGGTAGTCGCCGATGACGCCGCGGGCGATCAGTGCGCTCATGACGGCGTAGCCGTCCGGGTGGCGGAAGCTCACGTGACTGCCCCTGATGGCGTGGTCGCGCGGGGTAATCAGTTCCAATGGATGGTCGGCGCAGCGCTGCTCGACGAGAGTGATGAACAGGTCTGTCAGCTCAAGGGATTTGCTACGCAAAGCGTCAGGATCGACCTCAAGCATGATGTCCAGGCCGGTTTCCACCATGGCCATGGCCGTGATCGGCTGGGTACCGCAGAGAAACCGGTTGATGTCCTTTGCCGGCGTATAGGCGTCGGACATGGCGAAGGGATTGGCGTGGGACCACCAGCCCGCCAGTGGCTGCCAGAAACGGTCCTGATGGCGGGCATTGACCCAAATGAACGCCGGTGATCCTGGCCCACCATTGAGGTACTTATACGTACAACCCACGGCATAGTCGGCGTCGGCCCCGACCAGGTCGACGGTGACGGCACCGGCCGCATGCGCCAGGTCCCAGATCGCCAAAGCTCCCACCTCGTGGGCTTGTGTTGTCACCTCGGCCATGTCCCACATGGCTCCGGTCCTGTAGTTGACGTGTGAGAGCGCAATCACGGCCGTCGACTCATCCAGGGCCTCACTGAGGGGCAGCTCGTCATCGATCAGGCGCACTTCATAGCGAATACCCGACTCCTGAGCCATGGAGTTCAGGAAGTCAGTGATTCCCTCGGCAATGTAGACGTCGGAGGGGAAATTGTCGCGTTCAGTGACAATGACACGCTTCTCGGGGTGGTCCACCTGCTGAATACGGATCGCCGAGGCAAGCGCCTTGAACAGGTTCAGGCTTGTCGTATCTGTCACCACGGTTTCGCCCTTGCCCCCACCCATCAACCGAGCCAGCTTGTCCCCCAGCCGGCCGGGGAGATCGAACCAGCCAGCGGTATTCCAACTGCGAATCAGCCCGACTCCCCATTCCTTGGTGACGACGTCCTGGACGCGCTCCAAGGCCCCCACCGGACGCGGGCCCAGGGAATTGCCGTCGAGGTAGATGACTCCCTCGGGCAGGATAAACCGCTCCCGGAATCGGGCCAGGGAATCGGCCGCGTCGGCGGCGACACAGTCCTGACGTTCGGTTCGCGCTGCGGTGTTATTCGTGGACATCTTTACTCCTGGTGGACTTTTCCAGCACTGGCAACAGCTTGTGCTCTACCTCACAAGATAGAATAATCAACAACTATCGACAAGATACTCTGAACAATCAATCAATAGTGGTGATAAATCCAATGCTCAATTCACTAGCCGTGCGCGATCACCGGAGTCAACTGAATCCGATTCGGTTGGACGAGGCGGACATGATCATCCTGCGTGAACTCTCCGCAGATGCCCGCACACCCAACAATCTGCTGGCAAGTCGCACCAATCTGGCACCCTCTACGTGCTTAAACAGGGTCAAGGCGTTGCGTGAGGCGGGCATCATTCGCGGCTTCCACGCGGATATCAATTTGAGCAGTCTTGGCCTTGACGTCGGAGCGATGATCTCCATCAACGTCCATGCCCTCGCCCGAAAAAGCATGCTTGACCTTGCCCGCACGCTGCGCGATCTGCCGGAGACTTTGAACGTGTTTGTGCTAGGTGGCGACCATGATCTGCTCCTCCATGTGGCCTGCGCCAGCACGGCACATCTGCGCGATTTTGTTGCTCTCAACCTTGGCAGCAACCAGGCATTTGTCAGCACCCAAACAACCCTGATCTTTGAGCAGCTCTAGCTGGTTTCGGAGGATCACAACCATCAGCGAAGGGCCGGCACGCTAGCCATCCACGCGACGCAATCAGCCCAATGCTGCGCCTGCGGATCGATCTGATCCATGTGGCTCAGCCCGGAAAACACCCTATAGTCGATGGCGTCGCCGGCAACCGCTGCTGCCTTGGCAAAACTCGCCGAGTGAGCTTCGGGAACCCTGTCATCCACATCCCCGTGAACAATGAGCAGCGGTCGTTCGAGGGGCAGCTGCACGATTGGTGACGCCGCATCATAGGCGCCAGGCATGTCAGCGTAGTGTGCGCCCATGAAACCGAGTGCGGCGTTGTCGGCGAGTCCCTCGGCGTCAACTCGCTGCACGTCGGTCACCGGTGCGAGTCCAACGACGGCATCGGCGTAGTCCGCGGTCAGCAACGCGAGCTGACCGCCGGCCGAATGACCAATACTGATGACAGGGCCAGTGGAGCACCATTGCGGACGGGCCGCCTTGGCGCGCTGAATGGCTACCCCTATGTCCTGAAGCGTTGTCGTCCAGCCGCCGCCATTGCCCACACGCCGATACTCGATGTTCGCTACCGCCCAGCCACGGGCCACCAGATCAGCGGCCAACGGGTGCATGAGGGAAGCGTCCCACTTGGCCCGCCACTACCCGCCGTGTATCAGAATAGCGAAGCCAAGTGGCCTTTGGGCCTGCGGAGCCCACAGCTCAACGAACTGCTGTTCCGACGCCCCGTACAGTAGTTTCTCCTGCGTAGGAACGGCAAGACTCGGATTGTTCACCGTCAGTTGCCCTTCGCCTCCGCGGCCACCAGCACGTCGGCCTGAAAGGTACCCTCCCCCGCCGCAGCGTTGGGTGTCCAGCGCACGTGCACCGGCGCGCCGTCGAGCTCTGGTTCCTGTAGCAGCGAAAGACGTGGGCGAACGGCGTCGGTCCGGGCGCTGGGCGGCTTCCGGTTGCCAGCCTGGAACGGCTGCACCCACGCGGCCGAGTCACCCTTAAAGCCCTGTTCCGCTGCCGCGTGCAACGTCCAGTGCGGGTCGTACAGATGGGACCGACCGACGGCGCACAGGTCGGCACGCCCCGCCAGCAGGATCGAGTTGACGTCGTCGTAGGTGGAAATGGCACCGACGGCTATCACGGCGATGCCCGCCGGTACAGCCACTTCCTGACGGATCCTGTCCGCGAACGGGGTCTGGTAGCTGCGCCCGTAGGCCGGCTTCTCTTCCTTGGCGACCTGACCGGTGGAGACGTCAATACCGGCCGCACCGTGAGTCACAAAGGCGCGGGCAATGACGACGGCGTCCTCCACAGTGTTGCCACCCTCGCACCAATCGGTGGCGGAGATGCGTACTGTCAGCGGCTTGTGGGCTGGCCAGGCGGCGCGGATGGCGTCAAGCACCTCCAGCGGGTAGCGCAGCCGGTTCACCAGGGAACCGCCGTATTCGTCGGTGCGCTTGTTGGCCAGCGGGGACAGGAAGGAGGAGAGCAGGTAGCCGTGCGCGGCATGCAGTTCCAGCAGGTCGAAGCCGGCGGCGTCCGCGCGGGCTGTTGCCGCCACGAATTGCTCGCGAACCTCATCCATTTCCGCTCGAGTGATTTCACGCGGGATCTGGTTGCCGGGGCCGTACGCGATGGCGGACGGGCCGGTAACCTCCCAGTTCCCCTCATCCAGGGGTTGGTCGATGCCCTCCCACATGAGCTTGGTGGAGCCCTTGCGGCCGGAGTGGCCAATTTGGGCGCCGATCTTTGCGGTGGAGGCCGTGTGGATGAAGTCCACGATTTCACGCCAACTCTCACCCTGGGCATCGTTGTACAGCCCGCTGCAACCCGGGGTGATGCGCCCCTGCGCCGAGACACACACCATCTCGGTCATCACCAGACCGGCACCACCCATGGCCTTGCTGCCGAGGTGGACCAGATGGAAATTGCCGGGCACACCGTCGGCGGCAGAATACATATCCATCGGTGAGACGACGATCCTGTTTTTCAGCTCAAGGTTGCCGATCCGGTAGGGCTGGAACATGGCGGGAGCCACCTGCGCCAAGCCTTGAGCGGCGGCGAAGCCCGCATCCACGTGAGTGGCGAATTCGGGGTCACGCAGCTTCAAATTGTCATAGGTGATCCGGCGGCTGCGGGTCAGCAGGTTGAAGCAGAACTGGGCGGGGTCCTGATTCTTGTACTGGCCAATGTTCTCAAACCATTCAAGCGAGGCCTGTGCTGCACGCTGGGTGGATTCAACGACGGGCCTGCGTTCGGCTTCGTAGGCAGCAAGAGCACCGGAGACGTCCGCGTGCTCGTGCAGGCAGGCGGCCAGCGCCAGCGCGTCTTCCATGGCCAGCTTGGTGCCCGAGCCGATGGAGAAGTGTGCCGTGTGGGCGGCGTCGCCGAGGAGCACAATGTTGTTGTTGCACCAGTTTTCGTTGCGCACAGTGGTGAAGTTCAGCCACTTGGAATTGTTGGTGAGCACCTGGTGTCCGCCGAGTTCGTCGGCGAAGATGGCGCGGATTTTCGCCACGGCCTTCTCATCGGAGGCGCCGGGGGCAAAGACGTCAGCTGCTGTCTCGTCGAAGCCGGCCGCCTCCCACACATCGTGCGACATCTCGGCGATGAAGGTTGAGCCCTCATCGGAGTAGGGGTAGCCGTGGATCTGCATGAGACCCCATTGCGTCTCCTTGACGAAGAACTTGAAGGCCTCAAAGACCTTGTCGGTGCCCAGCCACATGTATTTGTTGCCGCGCACATCGAGGGTCGGTTTGAACGTGTCGGCGTATTTGGTTCGGATCGCGGAGTTGATGCCGTCTGCGGCCAACACCAGATCGAAGTTTTCGGCCAGGTCCTCCGCGGCCGGTGCCATGGTGCTGAAGCGGACGTCCACGCCGAGTTCCAGGGTGCGCCGCTGCAGCAGCTCCAGCAGTTCCTTGCGGCTCATGGCGGCAAAGCCCTGCCCGCCAACGGTGTTCATCTGATCCTTGAAGTGGATGTCGATGTCGCTCCAGCGGGCGAAGCGGCGGCTCATGTAGTCGGCCACCACGGGGTCCGCATTGCCGATTCCGCCGAGGGTCTCATCGGAGAAGACCACGCCAAAGCCGAACGTGTCACTGGCTGCGTTGCGTTCCCACACGGTGATCTGGTGTGCGGGGTCCAGCTGCTTCATCAGGGCCGCGAAGTACAGGCCGCCGGGGCCGCCGCCAACAATTGCTATCTTCATGATTTTTGCGTCCTATCGGGAGTTGGTGCTGGTTGCGGTGGCCAGCCCGGAAATGGGGTCTTGGCCGGGGGCAGCGTCTTGGGCCTCGCGCTCCCGAGCGATGGCTTCGCGCAGGCGGAAGTGTTGCAGTTTGCCGCTGGGGTTGTGCGGAAGTTCGGGGACGAACCGCACATCGCGGGGGTACTTGTACGGGGCAATACTTGCCTTGACGAAGTCCTGGATTTCCTTGCGTTTGGTGTTGTCCCCGGCAACTCCTTCGCGCAGGACGACGAACGCACAGACCACTGAGCCGCGTTCCTCATCGGGCCGGGCCACCACGGCGTTCTCCACCACATCGGGATGCTCATTGATGGCGGCCTCCACCTCGGGGGCACCAATGTTGTAGCCGGAGGAGACGATCATGTTGTCGGAGCGGGCTTGGTAGATGAAGTAGCCGTCGTCGTCGCGCAGGAACGTGTCCCCGGTGACATTCCAGCCGTCATGGACGTAGTTGGCCTGCCGCGGGTCATCGAGGTAGCGGCACCCGGTGGGGCCAATCACGGCCAGCCGCCCGGCCTCGTTGGGCGCAGCCTCGGCACCGTACGCATCCAAGATGATGGCCCGGTAGCCGGGCACCGCCAACCCGGTGGCTCCCGGGCGGATGTCCTCTCCCGCCGCCGAAATGAACACGTGCAGCATTTCGGTGGCACCGATGCCGTCGATGACTTTCAGCCCGGTTTCGGTAAAGATGTGGTGCCAGGTTTCCTTGGGCAGGTGTTCCCCCGCGGAAACGGCGATTCGCAGCCGACGCAGGAGGTCCCCGCGGCCGGCCTTCAAAATGGCCCTGTAGGCGGTGGGCGCCGTGAACAAGATAGAGACGTTGGCGGCGGCCGCAGCCTCGGCCAGTTCGACGGGTGCTGCCCGTTCGGTCAGCAATGACGAGGCACCGAAACGGAGCGGGAACACTACCAGCCCGCCCAGGCCAAAGGTGAAGGCCAGCGGAGGTGAGCCGGCAAAGACGTCCTCCGGGGTGGGCTTGAGTAGGTACCTGGCGAAGGTGTCGGCGTTGGCCAGGATGTCCCGATGGAAGTGCATGGTCACTTTTGGTGCACCCGTGGTGCCGGAGGTTGGTCCCAGGAGTGCGACGTCGTCAGCGGCCGTTGCGACGTTGGCGAACCGCCCGCTCTTGGTGGCACAGCGGGCGGTGAGGTCCTCGTCGTCGTCCGCGCCATAGCTGATGACGGGTAAATCCTCGCCGGCTGCGGCGCGCATGTCCTCGGCAAAGCGGTGGTCGGTGATGGCGACACGCGGCTGGGTGAGGTCGATCAGCGTGGAGATTTCGGCCGTGCGCAGCATGGGCATGGTGGTGACCACCACTGCGCCGGTCTTCAGCACACCCAACCAGGCTGCCACTATCCAGGGGTTGTTGGGCCCGCGCAACAGCACCCGGTTGCCGGGGACAATACCAAAGTCCTCCGTCAGCACCTGGGCAATCTGGTTGGCGTGCGTGAGCAAGGTGCTGTAGCTCCAGGTGGTGCCATCGGGGGTATGCAGGGCTGCCCTGTCGGCACCAAACTGTGCGACGGCGTCGTCGATCAGGACCGTGGCCGCGTTCAACGTGGCCGGGTACTGCAGTTCGGGCAGGGTGAATTCGAAGGTTGGCCATGATTCGGCCGGCGGAAGATGGTCACGGGTGAACGTGTCCACGTGGGCCGATGCGCCTAAAGTCATGGCCGTTCCTTTCGATGGTGGGGCGATGTGTGTGGGCAGGAGGTGGGGCGTCGTCACGGGCGCACCATGCCTTCCTGGGCGACGGTTGCCAAGAGGTGTCCGTCGCGGGAGAAGAATCGGCCCATGGCCAGGCCGCGGTTGTGCTGACCCGAGAGTGCCTCTTGGGCGTAGAGCACCCAGTCGTCGGCGCGGCCGTCGCGGTGGAACCAGATGGAGTGGTCCAGGCTGGCCGTGGCAAGTCCCGGTGAGGACCAGGTGAGCCCGTTAACACGCAGCAGCGGCTCCAAGATGGTGTAGTCGCAGACGTACGCCAGGGCCGCGCGGTGGAGGTTTGCGTCATCGGGTAGACGATCGAAGGCCTTGACCCAGACGGCCTGTGTGGGGACTGTCGGGGCGGTGTTGCCGGCGACCTCGAGGTACACAGGGCCCGGAATGTGGCGCATGTCGAAGCTGCGTCCGTGCGACCAGTAGTCGGCGGCCGGGCCGGGGATGCCCTCGAGCACCTGCGCGGCGCTGCGCAACGACTCGGGGTCCACCGCCGCTGGCATGGTGGGCTGATATTCGGGCCCGGTTTCGGGGACGTGGAAGGAACCCATGGCGGCGAAGACTGCTTTTCCGTTCTGGTATCCACGGACACTGCGGGTGGAGTAGCCGCGCCCGTCACGCAGGATCTCCACTTCGTAGCGGACAGCGGCACCAATGTCGACCGGCCGCATGAAGTAGCTGTGCATCGAATGCAAGCCGCGGTCAGCCTCAACAGAGCGCATCATGGCGGCCGCGGATTGAGCCACCATGTCGCCGCCGTAGGATTTGGGCCACGGCACGTACTGGGTGTTGGCTTCGAAGGCCAGGTCGTGTTCCTGAGGCTCCACGGGGGTGAGCTCGATGGCTTTGAGGAACGTTTCCGAGGTGTCTGCCTCGATGATCACGGATTCAGTGTTCATTGCTTCTATGCTCTCCTGTAGTCGGCGAGGCTTTCATCGGCGACATCGGCAAGATTGATCACCAGGTTTTCCGGTGTGCGGGCGGTGAGCCATACCAGTTCCTCGGTGACAGACATGTTGGCCTCAACGTGGGGCATGAACGGCGGCACGAACACCCAGTCGCCGGTTTTCATATCAATGAAGTCACGGTAGTCCTCACCAAAGTAGATGCGTCCGTGCCCGCGCAGCACGTACCCGCCGGTCTCCGCTTCGCCGTGATGGTGCGGCAGAGAACGGTAGCCGGGCGTGTTGGACACCTGGCCGAACCAGATCTTGGTGGCCGGGGTGTGCTGGATTGACACGCCGGAAACACGAATGCAGTCCCCTGATTGGGCGGTGTTCGTGTCCTCTTCACCTGCGCGGGTGACAACAGGCACCACGACGCCGGCAGCGTTTGCGTAGCCGGAGTTGTCACCTTCGGTGCGGTACATAACGGTTTCACTCATGAATTTCACTCCTAAATAGTGCTTGGTGCTTGCTGTGGGTTTAGAGCTTGGCGTCGGTGAGTTGGCGGATCCGGACCCGGTTCTCGAGCAGTCCAATGCCGTCAATCTCGGTACGCAGGATGTCGCCGTCCTTGAGGAAGCGTGGGGGGTTCATGCCCATGCCCACTCCCCCGGGCGTGCCGGTCAGCACCACGTCGCCGGGGCGCAAGGTGGTGAATTGTGAAATGTAGGAAAGCAGCCGAGCCGGGCCGAACACGAGCGTGCTGGTATTGCCCTGCTGCACTAGCTCCCCGTTCACCTCGCAGCGCACCTCAAAGCCATGATCGGGGGCGAATTCGTCCGCGGTAACCAGGACCGGGCCCAGGGGTGTGGTGGCGTCGAATGCCTTGCCCTGGAACCACTGCATGGTGCGGTTTTGCCAGTCACGCATGGAGACATCGTTGGCCACGGTGTAGCCGGCAATGGCCGCTGCTGCTTCGTCTTCTCCTGCCCGGGTCAACGGCGCCCCGACGACGACGGCGAGCTCGGCTTCCCAGTCGACTTTGGTACTGCCGTGCACCTCAAGGGGGTCGGTGGCGCCTATCAACGTGTCAGCGTACTTGGCGAAGAGCGTGGGGAACGCGGGGAGTTCACGGCCCATCTCCTGGATGTGGTCGGCATAGTTCAGACCACAGCAAATAACCTTGCCGGCCGTCGGCAGCAGCGCCGCCAGTTCAGCCTCGTGGGCAGGGATGGCAGCATTGCCGCCGGCCGCAACGGCTGCCGCAACCTGGGCCCGCCACTGCGGGGCGGCCAACAACTCCCCGACGTTTCTTGCGGGCAGTGGGAGGTACCCGTCAAAGCCCAACGCTAGTGCCGCCGTCGTGCTGTGCTCACCAGTGCGTAGCGTGGCAAGTTTCATGGAGAGGTTCCTTTCAAGTCATAATATGTCGACTTTCTTACGACCGTCACATATACTCAATGTAGCACCGCAGGAGACTTCAGTCACAGCTTTTGCACGAATTTCTTTTTCGCCCGCCCCAACCGAAGGAATCACGATGCCGAACATCACCGTCAACCCCGCCTCACTGCCCAAGCCCTCCGGCTACGCCCACGGAATCCTTGCAGGAAACACCGTCTACCTCGGGGGGCAAACGGCGCTGGATCAGGAGATGAGGATTGTTCAAGGCGGCATTGTGGCGCAGTTCAAGCAGGCGTTCAGCAATGTCTTGACCACACTCAGGGAGGCCGGCGGTCAGCCGCAGGACCTTGTCAGCGTCACCATTTACCTCACGGATGTGGATGACTACATGGCCAACGGGCGTGAGATCGGCAAGGCCTGGCGTGACATGGCGGGCTCGGAATACCCTGCAATGGCAGGGATTGGTGTCACCCGGTTATGGCAGAAGGAAGCCCTGATTGAGATTCAGGGTGTTGCTGTCATCCAGTAGTGCTTAGGCCATCAGCCGCTGGGCGTGGGCGGCGGCCAGCGGCGCAATCAGGCGGTGAACCTCAAGGAATGCCGCCCGCGCGGCCGGTCCCCGCCAGTCCTTTGGCAAGTATTCCGGCGCCAAGTTGGGATCCTGGTAAGGGAAACGCCGCCAAATGGTCAGCATGGGCAGGTAGTAGCGGAACGCGTCCCTGCACAGGTCAACGTTTGAGTCTGCAAGTGCCGCGATGGGATCGTCGCCGAGCCGCTCCGTCCAGTGTGCTGCGGCATCGCCGTACAGGCTCAGGAACTCCGAGAATTGTTCATCCAGGACAGCCAGGTCCCACCATTGGGCCACTTTGGCGCGCATGTCACCACCGGCCACGTGGTCACCGTGGAAAAAGTCGACAAACTGGTCAAGCTCCAGAGCCGCAAGGCGCTTCTTGGTCCGTTCCAAGGCAGAGAAGGGTGCAATCCACACCCCGGAGGCCATAGATCCGAAACCAAATCCTGCCAGCACCGTCCGGAGCTGGTGGCGTCGGTTGCGCATGGATTCGGGGACGGAGAAGATGGCCAGCACCCACGTCTGGGTCGACGGGGTACCGTCGGGTCCCGCGCGGGTACCCGTCGGGGTAAAGATCAGCTCGTCGCCTTCGCGAAAGATCTCAGAGACGGTGCCGGAGACCTCATACTTGGCGACGTTGTTCGCCTTGACGCTTTTCAGGATTCCCTTGGCTTTCAAACGTGAGACGGCCGAGCGTACCCCGGGGGCGTCGTAGCCAAGGTCACCGAGCATGTCGATCAGGACCGAGACCGGCAGGGCGTGTCCCGTGTCGCGGCTGTACAAACCAAAGATCGTGACGATGAGTTGTTGGTGCCGGATCGGCGGATGTGCGGTGTCCGTCATGACGCTGGCTCAATAACTGCACGAAAATGTTCGGGCCAGGGCGCGGAGGCCGCTGCTCCCTGGGGGACGTAGGCGGTGACGAGTGTGCCATCGGCAGCCAGACCGCCGTCGTACTCCCCCAGCGGCTGGGCGATGACCTTGAAGCGGAACGTCATGGACGTGGTGCCGACCGCGTGCACCCACAGCGTGGTGGTGATGCGTTGGCCGAACCAGAGCCTGGCCCGGAAGTTGATCGACTGGTGAACGCGCGGCGCCGACGGAAAGTAGTCCGGTAGCTCCAGTTTGCGGAAGAGTTTGGCCTCTGCTGATTCGACCCAGCGCATGATGGCGGAGTTATGTTGGTGCCCTGCCGCGTCTGTGTCCACCCATTCGACTGTATGTTCGACGGCGGCAAAGGAGGCGCCGCTCCATGCTGTCCTGACGTCGGGCCCGGCAAGGTGTTCACTCATGAGCCCAGTCTATGTCGGACAGCTGACGATCGTTCGCAACCCCTGACATCTTGGGCCGGGCCGCCGCTCATGAACGTGACAGCACCGCCGCATCCGGGCGTCAACGATACGGGGTGCTTACTGATTTTTGTCGGTGGAACCCAGCTCGTGTCACCAATCTAGTGGAGAAGGGGCGCTACCTCGCCGGTGGCCGTGCCTTCGATATTCAGAATCCAGCCCACGCACTTTGTAAATCCCAGCGTCGGTTGGCTCTCGAGGATCATGGCACGTGGGACCTCAGCGAGGAACGCTTGTTCCACATCAGCGGCTTCCGGCGCGCTGGCCTTACCCAACCCTGACACGCAGGGGGCCCGCGCTAATCTCAGCCCATGATCGTTCTGAATGAGATTCCTAAAGAGACAAAAGACTGGTCAAATGTAACCGAAGAAGGCTGCACCGAATGCGGCTATTCACCTCATTCCTGTCTGGAGACCGGGAGCCGCCTTCGGCGTACAGCCCTCGCTTGGCGTGAAGTACTCAGTAATCCAAGCGCCCCGCAGCGTCCCCTACCTCAGGTTTGGTCGCCACTCGAGTATGCGGCTCACGCCCGCGACATGTGCAGGCTCGCATGTGAGCGAGTAGAGCTGATGCTGCGGGAAATCGCGCCTGTTTTTTCAAACTGGGATCAAGACGAACAAGCCGTTTTCAACAACTACTTGAACGCTGACAGGCTTGCCATCTCCACGGATCTTGATCGTCAGTTGGAACTTGCTGCTCGTACGTTTGAAGACGTTCCGGTCAGCAGCTGGAATCGTTCAGGATTCCGCGGTGACGGCAAGGCATTTACAGTGGAATCCTTTGCATCCTTCGTCCTTCATGAGGTCGAACACCACTTGCAAGACGCCGAGCAAGGTTTACGCCAGAACATCTAGGTGCCGCTGCTGCTGAACCCTCCAAGAACGTCGTGCTGCATTCCAGTAGTACCAGTTGTCCCATATGGCTTTCCCTTGATTCATCAGCTCGCCACTTCTTAGTTTGCCCTTTTATAACCCGCTCAAGGTTCCGAAAATAGGACATCAACTCCCCCGCAACGACCGCCCGGGCTTTAGCGTTGCGTGAGCGCAAGATGTGCGTTCATTCGGACGCTTTTGCGCCTCATCCATGTGAGGCTGACACAAGCCGCCACGCAAAGGATCGAGAGAACTGAGAGGCCGATCGGGAATAGTCCCGGCGCCGCATCGATCGTGACGGTGAACCCCAGGGCCGGTGGAAATATGATCCCACCGACCATCGAGATTGCGATCAGGAACCCGCTTGTCCAAGAGCGGCCACCATAGATTTGTGTAGCCCAGGCCAAGGCGGTCGGGAAAACCGGACCGATGGCGAACCCCACCATGGTGAAGCCTAGAACAGCCGCGCCCGGAACGAGAGCGGTCAGAGCGCCGGTGGTCATCAGGAGGCAGCTGAGAGTGACAACTGTTCCGGGCTGAAGGCGTTTGATGACGGCGGCGAGCACGAAGCGGCTTATGGTCATGCTGAACCAGAACAGCGAGGTAGCGACGGCCGCCTGATCAATGATGTGTCCCCGGAGGTTGAGATAGGCCGCTTCCCAGGTCCCGATTCCGCTGCCGACAGCGACGTGAAGAACGAATACCGCGATCATGGCGGCAAAGGCGGCTGCGAACATTGGCGTACGTGGATGAATCGCGGCGACTGCGGGCCGCGGTACCGGTTCGGTCCCCGGGTTAGTGGTCGCACCTTGAGTCGGGTGGGAGCGTATGCCCCGCAGGCCAAGTGTTGTTACCAGGGCCAGTGCAGCGAAGGCGGTGAAGTACGCCGGGTAGTTCTCAGGGCCAAGGAGGACTACGGCCAGCGGGGCCACGATTGCACCTACCCCGAAGAATCCATGCAAGAGGTTGAGCATTCTTCCTGAATGGGGGCTAAAAGCGACGGCGAACAAATGGCTGAATGCGTAGTCCAAAGCCCCGAAACCAAGACCAGCGATGGCCGAGGCGGTGACAGCCAAAGTGAGAGAAGGCGCCCAAGCGAATGCCAGGCTGCCGGCGATGAGGAGCAAATATCCGGCAGAGAGAAGAACCCTGTTGCCGATCCTGGAGTGGGACCACTGACTGATGAGAACGCCCAGCAGTCCCGCGGCGAAGTGGGCGCTGACAATGAGACCCGCCATGGCGGGTGACGTATCGAAGCGGACGATGAGTCGGATCAGTGACGGGCCGTATAGTGCTTCGAGGCCGCCGATGAGGAGCATGCCTCCAAAGCAGGTGCCTATTCCGGAGCGGGTAAAAATCGGGTTCTTCATGTGGGTCCTCACGGGTGCAATGGCAGGTTTCAGGCGGCAGCGACGCATAGTGCGGCGCGAGTCAAGCCTGTGGGGGCTCCGTCCGCGGGTCAATGAAAACAATCCACGTATACTTTTTAGTCAGAGTAGGAACGGGTTGACCTGACCAGGAAAAGGGGCCGGACGATGGTCCAGATGCGGGCGCAGTCGACAAGGAAGGCACTCATTCGTGCCGGGGGCGTTGTGTTTAACCGCGAAGGCTACGCGAGGGCAACGACGTCGGACATCATTCATGAGGCCGGCGTGACGAAGGGTGCCATGCAGTTCCATTTCCGGACAAAGGCCGACCTTGCTCATGCGGTAGTCGCGGAGTACACACGGACTTTCGGATTCGCAGCCGAAGCGGCAAGGGCGGATTCACCCAGCAGTGCAGGGGCTGTCGTGGAACTTTCGGCTGTGATCGCACGGCAGCTCGTCGAAGACCCGATTGCCGGTGCTGCCCACCGACTGAGAATGGAAGAGTCACCGTTCGCTCCACGCGTCACCGGACCCTATCTGGAGGTGATGGACGTACTCCAAAGATTGTTTCGCGCGGCCGTCAAGGAGGGTGATATCCGGTCAGGGGTCAATGTGCAGGATCTGGCACGGTACGTAGTGGCATCATTCATCGGAGTACAAATGGTCTCCGACACGCTCACGAGTCGCACGGATCTGATTCAGCGGGTCGCCGAAATGTGGTTTTTCCTTCTCCCCTCGATCGCGGAACCCGATCGCCTCCGCTCTCTCATTAACATGACCCGGCAAACCCTTGTGTCCCATTACGCCACGTCCAGGCTTGATCTAGTCTCCGAATAGGGGTGGCTTGATAAAAAGTTGAATATCCGACGTTGAGGTTTTATCGAGCGCCTTAGTGGCCTGTATTTGCCTGGTTTTATCTTGCTGGTGCGTGGCTAGGGGTAATCGCCGGTGAGGTTGATGTGTTCCCATCCCAAGGGTGATAGAAACCGCAATGGGTCGGGGTTGGCAGTGTTGCCTACTTGATCCAAGGTGGTGATGGTGCGGTCGAGGTGGACGGTCTTCCAGAGAACAATCGCAGCAAGAACGGCTAAGTGGGTGAGGCTGGGTTGTCACAGTCAGGTTCGTTGGTAAACGCTATCAATGCAGTTGAGATACCCATCGTCGACGAGTTTTCTACGCAAGCGAGCAAAGTCGGTTGTGACCATGGCACACATGGAGGACACCATTGCCTCGGGATACTGCTGACCAGCTCGATTGTAGTGAGGTCGATTTCAGCGCTTTCGAAGCGGCTTGTTCCAGTGGTTGTCACGTGGGAATACCTTCCTTGATATTTTTTTGTTTGCTGGGGCGGTTGGCTAAGCCTTGATCAATACGACGATGATTGCGGTGACGCCAGCCGCGACCAATGCACTTCCCGCGGCTGCCACGTCAATAAACGCCGCACCGATGAACCCTGCGAACACGGTGCACTGCAAGATGAGGACATAGGCGGGCATCCGGAACGGTCGGTGTTCGGCATCGACGCGCTGCATAATGAATGTGGACATCAGCGTGTTTTGTACGCCGTTGGCGATACCGATCAGGGCTGCTGCTAAGCCGAGTTGCCAGGGTGTGTTCGCAGTACCAATGGCGATGACTCCGAGGCCGATCGACGCGGCGGCAACGGAGGCCCCCGCCGCTGGGCCAAGTCGACCGGCGAAACCGGCGAACAATGCGGGTCCGGCAACGAGTCCGACGCTGAGCGCTGCAACCACGATGCCGTAGACGCCCGCACTGTAGCCAAGTTCGGAGCGGATTCGGACTATCAACAGCACGTTCAGCGCTGATGTGACGAGCACCGTGACGATAAGTGGCATGAGCGCTCGAAGGACGCCCTGAGTCTGCAAAAGCCCCACCACGTCTGCACTCTTGCGCGTATTTGGCGAAGAAACCTTGCCTACTGATGAACCCATGAGCGACGGCAATATGAGGGCTGCTCCGATGGCTGCAGCAAGCATTGCCAACGCCAGGACCAAAAGCCCCTGGACCCCAGACGACCATGCGAAGAGCGCGCTGCCAAGGAGCGGCCCGACGACGTAGCCTAGGTTACGTACGGTCTGCACGACCCGGTTACCTATCTCAATGCTCGCTCCGGGGAGATCGAGTGCCGGCAGTGCGATCATGACCGCAGACCAGAGCACAGAACCGAGACATCCCAGAGCCGCGGATATCCCCAGGTACCAAGGCAGTGTGTTGGCGAACGAAGCGCAAGCGATAAGTCCGGCCTCGGCGAAGAAGACAAGAGCAATTAGCCGTCGGGTGCCGAGCAGAACCACTGCTCGTGGCGCGAGAGCCCCGGCAACGATCCCACCGATCAACCCTGCAGCCAGCAGTGCAGATACCTGCACCGCCGCGGCCGATGAGCCGTCAGCAAGGCGCAGCGCGAACACAATCTGAGCTGCTTCGTCCCCGAAACTACCGAAGAACAGGGCGGCACCCACCCCAACAACGGCAGTCGACTGCTCTTTGCGACTCAGAGCGCACCCCATCGTGCAAGCGACATAATGACCCTGAGGAGTTCGTTGTCCGACTCAGCCTTACTCCGTCCCTGTAACCTCGCTATATCGATGGTCTCCCCGTCCGCCAGCCGGGTCAGAAAATCGTCGACGTCACGGGAATACGGAAAGGCCGCAACGTGGCCATTGGCCGCAACGAGTACCTCATCCAAGCCATGCATCGGGATCCATTGCAGTGTACTGATGCCTGTAAGTGTTACACGCTCCTCAACCTCGGCGACGTCTATCAACGGGCGCCCCACACCCAGACGCGAACTGGTGTCGGAGATGAGCTGCGCGATTGCCATCCGCCGCCGCAGGGTACCGTCGTCGAGAAGGGATCGCGTCGTGCTGAGAAGGAAGTCATCATCAGCGCCGAGTGCCACCGCACCAGAGGAGCGCACATCGTGTCGGGTGCGCGAGGGGGTGCGAAGGAACGACCGGAGGTAGTCGGCATTCGTCTTCGAGTCATTGCCTGCATCCCAGAAGGCTACGTTGACGTTGATGGAGACGTCATCCTTACTCTCCGCAACGTGCATATACTCCTGAGGGAAGTACGCGACACGGTCCGAGTTGTTGGCCAGCGCGGTACCCGAGGCCTTGTGTTCGTCGTAGTCCGGTGACTTCAGCCCCTGCAGGTCGCTGCGGTCACCGGGCCAAGTGAACATCGTTTTCCCGTCACGGAGCGTGAACGCGAAGTTATGCGCGTAGTCGACATGCACGCCGGTGTGGGTCGACGAGTAGCGGCCGACGAAACAGTCTATGTCGACGCGCCCGCCGGGACGGTGCCCCAGCGTAAGGGCGAGTCCATCGGCGAACCCCTTCGCGGTGTCCCACATCGTTGTACTTGCGGCGAAGAGGCCGAAGTAGGCGACACTCCACTCGTCACTCCCGACGAGAGCGTCGACTCTTGCCGCGTAGTCGGAGAGTGATGTGTCGTGTTCCTGGACAAGAAATTCAGGCCGTGCTTGCGGGGTGCGCATTCCGTTGATGGCAGAGACCGCCTCGGAATGGCGGTTCAAAGCTTTAAGCTCTTCAGGACGCTGTGTGTAGGCCAATAGTGCAACTCGTACCTGCGCTTCGGTGAAGGGTATGTCTGCAGTGAGTTCCGCGGATTGACGGGCCCACACACTCGTGGCGAACTTGGGAGAGAAGATGTCAATCACAGTTGTCGCTTCCTTGAAGTTGGTTGGAGAAGCAGGAGGGAGCAACCGGAGCTCCCCCTCCTGCAAAGACGATCAGCGTTGTGCGTATTTGACGTTCGCCTGTGCTGGCTCGAACCCCAACGCCACCACCTGGACGAACTCTACGCCAGCCTTGACCTGGCCGGGCTGACGAATCGGATCAACGAGATCCAGCAACGAATCATCCGGCTGGCCGGCGCCAAGACCTACTCCCAATCACCCCACGCAGCATGACACTTTCGCGAGCACATTAGATGAGGCACCACGGTGAGTTCAGAAAAATCCCTAACGATTCTCTGACAGGCCTGCCACCGCAGCAATATCAGGCGGTGTCGTTCGGCAACAGCCTCCAACGAGTTGGGCACCACTGTCGCGCCAGGAGGCCGCCCGTTCAGCAAAGTTTGGGGCCTGTTCGCCAATGGAATCCTCCACGCCGTCTACTGCACGGGGCCGGACCCCACGTCGTGCCGACCGGGTCATAGCATTCGCCCGAATTTGGATACGCTATCAGTGGCTTACGGGTTGTTAGGCGCAATGCCTCCAAAGAGGGTGAGACTAAGTCCAAGGGCACACAGTTCACACCGGTGGCTGCCACGTGGGTATGGGGGTCATAGAGTTCGGCAACCTTAGCCAACGGCGTGCCGTCGCTAATATGGCCGCCATCTCTGAGTGTGAATGTGAACCACGACTCGACGTCATACTCGGCCACTAGGTGTGTGGGTCAGTAGCGTTTTGAAGGGTGGGTTGGTGTCGGCGGGAATTTTTGTTGGATTTGAGCGTTTTGGTCCAACTGCCGGCCGGGAGTGATGAAAAGGGCTTGGATCCCCGTTATGGATCCTCCCGGGGCGGTGTGGGGCCTGCTGCAGCGCGGGACCCGCCACGCCCTTGCCGTTATGTTGCCGGTTCTGCCCGGTAGCTGCGTAGTTTCATGAGGTTGTGGCAGGCAGCGAGCAGTTTCCACTCAAGCTGTGCTTTCTCCAGTCCGCGGAGCAGCAAATGCTTGCCTTGCCGGGTGTGGATCTGTCCGAAGACTGGTTCCACGATGACTTTGCGTCGGGCGTAGGCTTTCTTCCCGGGCTTGGTTTTCAGTTTTCGGGCCATCCGCCCCACCACGGTCGTGTTGGCCGGGATCCGGCCCCGCGGCGATTCAGGGATCGGGGCCGAGTGCTTCATACGCCCGGTGGAAATGAAGAACTCCGTGCCATGTTCTAGTTCCATGTCCCGGGTGTGTTCGAGGTTCGCTTTCGAGCAGTACCCGGTATCTGCCAACCACTGTTTGGGCATTTGCCCCAGGTTCTGGCGGGTTTGGGCGACCATCGGGGCCAGTTGCCCGTAGTCGTTGGCGCCCTGGCTCATCTCCGCGGCGACAATGACCTGCCGGTATGCGTCAACGGCGGCTTGGCCGTTGTAGTTGTAGGAAAACGAGCCGTCGGCGCGCTTCATGATCCGCGCATCTGGATCGGTGAAGTTCCGTTGCGCCGTGGGCTTGGGCACCGCCTCTGCAGCGGCCTTGTTCCCGGCAGTGGTGATGTCATCATCATCGTTCCCGCGGTTGGCTGCTTTCGACTCGGCTTCGGTGCGTGCCTTCGCCGCAGCTTCGGCCTCGATGGAGGCCCGGGCGATGGCCATCGCTGCAGCCCGCGCCTGTCGGTTGGCCAGTTCCACCGGCAGCTCATCCCCGCGCTTGCCCGGCCCGAACTTCGCGTCTTCATTGGCATCGATGGTCTTGGCTTCCTCCATCAGCTCACTGATTTCCTGGGCCAAAACCTTCTGCTTCTCGGTCATGCGGGCGTAGGACATCGCCTTGTGTTTGGAAGCGTTGGCCCGTACCTTCGTCCCGTCCAGGGCAACCTTCCCCAGCTTCACCATCCCCGCGGCCTGGCACAGTTCCAGCGCCTGCAAAAACACGTTCGCGAAAGCGGCCAGGTGGCGTTCGCGGAAGCGTCCGATGGAGCGGAAGTCCGGGGCCTGCTGCGCCGACAACCACCTGAACGAGACCATGTCGGTACAGGCCCGCTCAATCGCACGGGAGGAACGGACCCCGGTGCAGTACCCGTAGAGCAGGACCCGCAACATCAACCGCGGATCATACGGAGGCTGACCCTTCGCCTTCACATACGACTTATAGAACCGATCCAAATCCAGTTCGTTCTCCACCAACTCGGCAATGAACCGGGCCAGATGCCCCTCAGGCAGCCACTCCTCCAAAGACGGCGGCACCAACATCACCGCATCGGGTTCAAAATCCTTGAACCGCTTCCGCTGCCCACCGTTCAGATCGATCCGGCCATCTGCCGGGGCCTCCACCCGCTCGATCAGCCCAGCATCAAAAAGACCATCGGACGGCTGGGAAGAAGAAGTATCCATACCCCCAATTATCCCAGCACCGGCACGGAATCCCGGCTCATCCACCGGCGTTTTAAGGACCAACCAGGTCATTGCCGTTCCCGACTACTGACCCACGCACCTAGCGCCAACAACCCGGGAACCGGCTCGAATCCAAGGCGATGTGGCGGGCCTCGGCAGCGGCCAGCATCGCCTTGGACGGAACGCAACCGGTATTCACGCACGTCGCGCCGACGGTGGAACGCTCAACCATAAGCACCCGTTTACCGAAGTTGGCCGCCCGGATCGCCGCCGCGAACGCCCCGCCACCGGAGCCGATGACGGCCAAATCGAAATCAGTTGTTGCTTCAGATATACTCCCTCCGAAAGTCTCGTTGCAGCGTGTCCACACAGGGCCCGCAACTTCCCCGTGAGTTGGTTCTGTACCCGAGTCTGCACCTTCCATCATGGGGGAAGGTCAAGAGGTTGACCCGTCATGATTAACAGGATTCGCGACTAAAGTCCGATCAAAAAATGCCGATAGGCCCGAAAATAGACGCGACTGTAGCGCTAGTGAAATAATCCATTTGAATTAGGTTAGCCAAGCCTACTAGTCTCTTGGTCGATGACACTCCAGCCAGAACTCTGCGCCGTCTACTTCGCCGCCGAATTGGCGCGCTTCGGAGACCGTGCCGCTATACACGTCGATGGCCGCACGCTGAGCTACCGGGATCTCGCCGATCGCGTTGACAGCGTAGCCCGCTCCTTGGGGACCGTGCGCCGGCTCGTTGCACTCGAGGCCGAGAACACCCTGTCCTCGGTGGTGGTCTACTTGGCCGCCCTGGCAGCCGGGCATCCGCTGCTCATCCTACCCCCGGGCAAGGGCGAGGCCGCCGAGGCGCTGATAGCCGCCTACGACCCTGACGTTGTCGTCAGGTCCGCGGGGAACGGCCGTGGGTTTGAGATACGCCGCGAAGGGACCCGCCATCGGCTGCATCCCGAGCTTGCCCTGCTCCTGAGTACCTCGGGATCCACCGGTTCGCCAAAACTTGTGCGACTCTCCGCCGAGGGGCTGCAGGCCAACGCGGAGGCAATTGCCGAGTACCTGGACTTGCGTCCTGAGGACACCGCTGCCACGACGTTGCCGCTGTCGTATTGTTACGGGTTGTCGGTGGTCAACAGCCATCTCGCGGCCGGGGCCTCAATCGCACTGACCGACACCTCCGTGGTGGACCCGTGCTTCTGGGAGCTTCTCCGGGCACGGAAGGTGACGTCGTTTGCCGCCGTGCCATACACTTTTGACTTGCTTGATCGCGTCGGGTTCGCCGAGATGGACCTGCCAAACCTGCGCTACATCACCCAGGCTGGCGGCCGGCTCGACCCGGCAAGGGTGCGGGCGTACACCCATCTGGGCCAGCGACGCGGCTGGGACCTCTTCGTCATGTATGGGCAAACCGAGGCGACCGCACGGATGGCCTATCTGCCTCCGGACCTTGCCGCCGCGAATCCCGGGTCCATCGGGGTGCCGATCCCCGGCGGCAGCTTCCGGCTGGAACCGGTCCCCGGACTGGACGAAGCGGAGCTGGTCTACTCGGGGCCCAACGTGATGCTCGGCTATGCCGAAGCACCAGCGGACCTGGAACTCGGTCGCGTCGTGGGCGAATTGCACACAGGGGATCTTGCCCGGCGTACCTCCGAGGGACTGTACGAGATCGTGGGTCGGCGAAGCCGTTTCGTGAAGGTCCTCGGCCTGCGCCTGGACCTCGGCCAGGTGGAACGACTGCTGTCCGAACTGGGCGTCCCGGCTGCCGCCGCCGCCGGCACCGACGAAGGGATCGTGGCCGCCGTTGAGGGTGATGGTGACCTGCCCCTGCTGGGCAAGGCGCTGGAGCAGGATCTCGGGTTACCCCGAGGTTCGGTGAGGCTTGTGCGCGTGGGGCAGGTTCCTCGACTGGACAACGGAAAACCGGATTATCCTGCGGTACTGGCGCTGGGAGCCGAGCGGGCATCGACCTCCGTCGACGCTGGCGACCATGCCGCGTTGGATGCCGGCGGCGTGGAGGACACGGTCAGGATGGCCTTCGCCCAGGCTCTCGAGCGTGAGGACATCGGCGAGAACGACACCTTCGTGTCCCTGGGCGGTGATTCGCTGTCCTACGTTGCCGCCTCGGTTCGCCTGGAACAGATCCTGGGAAAGCTACCCGGCGGATGGCACCTGATGCCGGTCAGTGAATTGACGTTCTTGGCCCGGAAACCGGCGGAAACCCGTTCAGGCTCCGTGGCGCGCTGGCCCGTCCAGGTGTTGCGCCGACTGGCGCCCCCGCTGGAAACCGGCATCGTGCTGCGCGCGGTGGCAATCATCTTCATCGTGTCCACCCACGTCGGTCTCTTTTCGTGGCAGGGCACCGCACACGTGCTGATGGGGCTGGCGGGCTACAATTTTGCGCGCTTCCAGCTTGCGGGCACGCGCCGGGCCCGGCTGCGCAGGCACCTGCGCACTGTAGCGCGCATCATCGCCCCGAGCCTCGTGGTCATCTGGATCGCGTTCGCCGTGAGCGACACCCTTGGCTGGCCGAATGTATTCCTGCTCAACGCGATCCTGGGGCCGCCGGGCTGGACCAGCTATGCGCGCTTCTGGTTCGTGGAGGTGCTGGTCTACATCCTGTTGGGCCTTGCCGCGCTGCTGGCGATTCCAGCCGTTGACCGGGCCTGCCGCCGGTGGCCTTGGTCGTTCCCGCTCGCCATCGCGGGCCTGGATTTATCGGTGCGCTTCGGGATCGTGAACCTGCCGTTTCCGGGTCAGGGGCCGGTGCTCTGGATTTTCGCCCTGGGCTGGGCGGCCGCAGCATCCCGGAGGTGGTGGCACCGTGCCACGGTGTCGGCGGTGGCCCTGTTGGCGGTCCCGGGCCTGTTCGAAAATTCCTTCCGCAACGCCACGTTGTTGGTCGGCCTGCTGGCGCTGATCTGGATTCCTGCCCTCCCCGTACCTCGGATCCTTCATCGGTTCACCGCAGTGTTGGCCGGGGCCACCCTGTTCATCTACGTCTCGCACTGGATGGTCTATCCGCTGCTCGACCAGACCTCCAAGGCGCTGGCCGTTGCTGCCTCGTTGCTGGTCGGCATCGCCTACGGCGCCGTGGCCACCAAGGCTATGAACATCGCGGAGCGCCGGATCCGGATCCGGCGCTCCGACCGGGGCGCGCCCGTCCGGTGACCCGGGGCCCATCTGGACCCGAAGCGCCACCCGGCCCCCCGGCACACTGTCTGGCACCCATCAAACGTTCTACTCGCTACTTTCCCAAAGACCACCCATGAACGAAGTCCAAACCGTGGTACCCGTGGCTACCAGTAGACCGGGCCCGGAACGCTCGCCACTACTTTAGCGCCAGGACCTCGACGAGCCTGTTCTTCGGTGCCTGCGGTACAACCCGCCACGGCTACGCTCCCCCGCGAGCAGCAACGAGAGGACCTCATCCGGCTTATCCTGCTCAGTGGTCTTTGCGCATCCGGGTGGATAGCCTCGATTTTGGTGGGTCACCACGGCGACTTCGGACCGGTAACGCACCGGATCGGCTGGCCGTGCACATCCTAGCCCTTGTTTTTTCATTCGTGACCATTCTGGTGATTGACTGGATCGGTTTCCTATGTCTTGTGGGAAAGCGCAAGATCCACGAACCGGGGCTCCTTGAGGCGGCAGCAAAGCCCCTTGATTTGGGTCGGGCTGGCCTTGCTCTTGGCTTCGGGTGCCTTTATCCAACCAGATCTGGCTAGCACGCCCACGCGCGTCAAACTGCTCTGCGTGCTGGTTCTCATGCTTAATGGCCTCTGGATCGCCCCGGTCATACGCCGGGTCTTGCTCTCCCGCCAGACACCCGATTCGGCGAATCCCCGTTAGTTGGTCGGCATGCTGTAATGGTCTGCGATCAGTTCCACTGTGCGCGCTTGGGCACGGCGCGAATATCCCTGAACAACTAGCATCACCTCGTCGACACCAGTTTGTCCGTGGAGCTCCTCCAAGCCCTCTGCCACCTCGGCGGCGGTTCCATGAAGTGCCCGATCGGTGTATTCCTCAATAACCTGCCGCTCCTGGGCGGTGCCCTGGAAGGCTTCCACTTCCTCGGGAGGCAGCAGTGCGAAGGACTTGCGCTGGAACATTCTCAGCATTGCCATGGCGGCGGAAGCCGACTGGCGCCGCGCCTCGACTCGGTTCTCGTCGGCAACAACCCCCACGCTCACCAAGCTGTATGGTTCCTCCAGGAAGCTCGAAGGGCGGAAGTTCTCGCGGTAGATCCGCATGGCATTGAGGATGTCGGCACTGCCAAACTGCAGCGCGAAAGCGTACGGCCGGCCAAGTCGGGCGGCCAGTTGTGCAGAGTAGGTCGATGACCCCAGAATCCAGATATCAGCGCCAACCTCCGGTTGCGGAACCCGGTTTTGCTCGGCCTGCCAGGGACCCGGCACGGCGGGCACTCCTTTGTAGGGGTGATCTTCAGGGAAACTATTTCCTAAGAACCCGAGCAGATCTGCGACTTGCTCGGGAAATTCATCGTTTGCCGCGTGGTGACGGCGCAGGGCCGCAGCGGTTGCTCCATCAGTGCCCGGTGCCCGCCCCAGGCCGAGATCGATCCGTCCCGGGGCCAGCGCCTCGAGCATGCCGATCTGCTCCGCGATCACCAGGGGCACATGGTTGGGCAGCATGATCCCGCCCGCACCTAGCCTGATGCGGGCGGTCTCGCCGGTGAGCCTGGCCATCATGAGCTGTGGCGATGGGATCGACGCGCCGGGCATGGCATGATGTTCGGACATCCAGAACCGCTGGTAACCTCGCCGGTCAGCGAGCTGCGCCAACGAGATGACTTCATCGTAGGACTCCTGGGCTGAAACACCGACTCCGGTGAGCGCATTGTCGAGTACCGACATTACAAAGGGGGCGGTGCCGGAAAGACTTGGCTTGCTCATGAACTACCTCACTTATCACGGGATAAAGTTGTTTTTGACGTGATAATTCAACTGTAGAGGTTTATCACGCCAAAGCGCAACTGATACCGTGAGTACTATGACAAAGGTCCCTATACCTCCCGCTCCAGGCACCGCCGAGCATCCGTGCCTGGCGTTGGCCAACAGCATCGTCACGCTCCCGGGTGGGCAGCGGGTCGATGAGCTCAACACCCCGGAAAACGCCACCGCATGGCTCATCAGCCACGACCTCGCACCCCAAGGCGCAGGCTTGCTGGCCTATTGCCAACTTCAGCTCACGGACCTGAGAGACAACCTCCGCAGGGTACTGGAGTCGCGCACCGAAGGCATTGCACCGAACGCTGGGTCATTGTCCGGCATCAACCGTGCCCTCACCGCAGTGCCCAGCGCGGCGTTGCTGCAATACGACCCCAACGAAGGGCTGCTCCGGGTTCCCAACCACCCAACAACCCAACTCGTCGATCACGCCATGGCGCAAATCGCCGAGGACGCCGCCGCGTTGTTGACCGGCCCGGATGCACATCGCATCGCGCGCTGCGCATCGGCACCGTGTGATCGGTTCATGGTTCGAACGCACGCAAGGAGGCAGTGGTGCTCCGAACGCTGCGGCGCCAGGCAGCGGGCAAATCGCTCCTATGCACGCAAGCAGGACAAGTCTCCCGCCGGATGACCGGAGCCTATCGGCTCGCGAAGCGGGTCCGGTACGACGTCGGGGTCGTGGAGTAGGCAGCGATGAAATTCTGACGGAAGGTCACTGCGCTGCCGAAGCCGCAAGAATCGGCAATCCGGGCGATACTCCAGTTTGTGGTCTCCAGTAATTGGCGAGCATCATCGAGCCGACGACCGAGCACCCAGCGCGCCGGGGACAGGCCGGCAACGTCCTTGAACCTGCGCGTGAAGTTTCGCTTGCTCATGGTGGCGTGTGCCGCCATGGCCTCCACCTCGAGGTCCTGGTCCAGGTTCGCTAGCGCCCACTGAATGGTTCGACCCAGGGGTCCATCAAGGTCAGGATCCTGAAGTGGCCGGGCAATGTACTGTGCCTGATCGCCTTCACGGTGCGGGGCGATGACGATGTGACGCGCCACGGCCGCCGCGGCCACCGAACCTAGACGTGTTCGCACAATGTGCAGGCAAGCATCCAAGGCGGACGCTGTGCCGGCCGAGGTGAGCACGTCACCGTGGTCGATATAGAGTGCGGAGTCGTTGAACTCCACAGCATGCGCCTTGACCGCCACGGCCTGGGCTGCATCCCAGTGCGTCACGGCAGTGCGGCCATCGAGGACGCCGCTGCGCGCCACTGGATATGCGCCCAGGCACAGGCCCGCAATCGTGGCTCCACGCATATGCGACCGCCGAACGAGCCTAAGCAAGTCCTCGGAAGGATCTGGAAGCTGTGACAACCACGTCGGGAACACCACCAGGTCAGCGTCGTCGGTAACCTTCGACCCGAACACCTCGCTAATCACGTAGCCTTCAGCGCTGCGCACCGGCAGTCCGTCCTCGGTAAACACTTTCACCTCCCAGTCGTCAGCGAGGCCCAGCCGAGCAACCTCACCGAACACGAGCAGCGGGGTCGCCAGATGGAACATGGTCATTCCACTAAATGCGTGGATGGCAATTTTCATGTTGGCCCATTTCCATCGAAGATGTGCATATACGACACTCACGCTACACTCTTGGACGCTGTCACGCTGGGATAACCAAGCAAATAACAACGAATGGGAGCCCACCATGGCCGGATTGCGCCGCGCACTCGTCATCATTGACGTGCAAAACGAGTACTTTGCAGAAGGGGGACCGCTAGAGATCCAGTACCCGGACCGCAACGAGTCCCTAGCGAACATCACCAAGGCCATTGACCTTGCCGAAAAGCAGGGGATGCCCATTGCCGTGGTCCAACACCAGTACCCGGCCGGGGCCCCGGTCTTCGCCGAGGATTCCGAGGGATGGCAACTGCACCCGGCGATTGCCTCCCGCCGCAAGGATTCCTGGAAGCACCTCGTCAAGAGTTACGCCAGCGTTTTTTTGCCGGCACCGATTTCGAGGCCTGGCTACGGGCAAACGAGATCGACTCCATCTCCCTAGTCGGTTACATGACCAACAACTGCGACCTGGCCACCGCAGCAGCTGCCGAACCGCTAGGCTTCGCAGTTGAGGTACTTTCCGATGCCAGTGGCGCGATCCACTTGGCGAACGAGGCGGGACAGGTCGGGGCACAGCAGCTGCACGAGACCTTGCTGGTGCTCCTGCATTCCAACTTTGCCGCCGTTGCCACCACGAAAGACTGGGCGCAGGCCGTCGAGGCAGGGACTGCTTTGCCCAAGGGCGACTTGGGATCCTCGGCTATGCAGGGTCAGGCCGCGTTCGTACCGGTAGTCTGATCGATCCAATGTCTTTGCTCTGAGGCTGGTGCTGTATCTGTACGGCCCCAGTCTCAGAGCAAACACATCAACTGGATAAGTTTCACAACGGAGAGGCCGATCGTGCCCTCATCTTTAGTTTCATGACTGAGTTAGTTCTTGGAGGATCTTGGGATGTTTGATGTAGACGCACTTGTGGTGGGTGGGGGTCTAGCCGGCCTCAGCGCGGCTCGAAAGTTGGTAGCGGCAGGCAAGACAACGATCGTACTTGAGGCCCGTAACCGGGTAGCGGGTCGAAACATGGGGGGCTTTCTTAGCAACGGAGTTCCTGTGGAGATGGGCGGCCAATGGGTCGGCCCTACGCAGAATGTAACCCTTGAGCTCATCGAGGACCTGGGACTTGAGACGTTCCGCAGCTTCGACCAGGGCGAAGCCCTGACTGTGTTCGACGGCAACATTGTTCGCCACTCGGACAGGACGTTTGGGCTTCCGCCCGAGGCGGCCGTGGAGGTTGGCCGGCTCTGGGACCAGCTGGAAGCCTTGGCTTCAATGGTGGCGGTTGGCGAACCATGGGAAACCGAGGGTGCCGAGGACTTGGATCGCCAGACGCTTGACTCTTGGCTTGTCTCCCACACCGAAGACAGCCTCGCTCGACGGTTTTTCCGCATCCTTGTTCCGGCGCTGTTCTCTGCCGAGTCTCCCGAACTTTCACTCCTGCACTTTCTTTTCTACGTCAAATCCGGGACCAGCTTGGATTCACTGATGAGCACCACCGGAGGTGCCCAAGAGCGTCGAGTCCTCGGCGGAACTCACCTCATCTCTGAGCGGATGGCCACGGCGCTGGGAGACGCGGTACGACTCAATAGCGTGGTCCGGACCATCCGCCAGAACCGGACCGGCGTCGTCGTCGAGTATGAGGGCGGAAGCATCACAGCACAGCACGTCATCGTTGCTATACCGCAAACATTAGCCGGTCGGATCCGTTATTTCCCACCCCTTCCCCCGCTACGCGATGGGCTCACCCAACAAATGCCAGCCGGGGCCGTCATCAAGTTCCAGATCGGATACGACACACCATTCTGGCGCGAAGACGGACTCAGCGGCAGTGTGTGGAGTTTCGACGACGCTTTCAACGTCGTCTTGGACAACAGTCCGAATGACGGATCCTGCGGCGTGTTAGTCGGCTTCCTTGAGGGCTCCCATGCCCGCACCGCCAGTTCAATGAACCAAGACGAACGCCTCGGGCTCGTGGTCGAGACCCTGGTGAAGTACTTCGGAGCGAAGGCAGCGGAGCCATTCGACATCGTTGAGCAGGATTGGACGGCTGAGGAATTCACCCGTGGCTGCTACGGCGGACGGCTTGGCGCTGGCGCCTGGACGCAGTACGGAAAGGCCCTCGCTGCTCCGGTGGACCGCATCCACTGGACGGGCGCGGAGACCTCCTCAATCTGGAATGGCTATATGGACGGCGCGATCCGCTCCGGCCGCCGGGCAGCAGAGGAAATCCTCCAGGCCATAGCGAACTAAACAGTCCACCAACGGATGCCGCGACGATCAGAACGTGAGTGAGTCGCCAGTGCGTCGATGTAGCTAGCAAAGTTCGACCACGAGTCCGTCGCGGGCCTGACGTTAGCGGTTCAGATCTAGGTTCAGCGCTCGTTACCACCACGGTGCAAGTGAGCCTTGTAACGTTGCGTCCTAGGTTGGGGAATGGCGTTCCCATACTGTGCAGATTCACTTCTCGCGAGTGGTCGCATCAGCTAGCTCGGGGATGTTCGGCGGGACTGTCGTTTTGGAAATGCGCCGCCACGAAACCCTAAGGGGCAATTGGAGACGCCCGCTAGGACACTGAGGCAGTTTCAAGCACCACCAGTGTTAACTCTTTCGAAGGGAAGATCGCGCCCTCAGGCCACGGCGCGTACAGCAATCGCTGGCGAGCGGGATTTCGCTACCTGCAATTCTAGTTGCTGCTGCCGAATTCATCTCAAAGAGACGAATTCGGCAGTTGTCGGTCGGCATCATAGGAGTTGCGAGAACACTCAACCTCCTCAATGTGAGCCTCGGCCCATCTACCCAGGGCGGTCAGTGGCTCCTGCAGAGTTCGCCCCAGTTCAGTCAGCGCATACTCCACCCGCGGGGGCATTTCATCGAAGGCCGTTCGCGACACAATGCCATCACGCTGAAGGTCACGCAATGTGTCAGTCAAGACCTTCCCGCTAATCCCTTGGATTGCTTGTCGAATGTGCCCAAAACGAAGCGGGCCCCCGCTGAGAGAGATGACGACCATTGCTGTCCACTTATTCGCGATCCGCGCCAACGACGTCCTTGACGGACAAGTGGCAACCATAACGTTCCATTCTGGGCTCGTCATTGACAATCTCCTTTAGTTACGTTGAGGTAACAGGTTACCAAATGTAATCATAGAAATGTTCGCAAATTAACGAGGGAGAAAACAATGATGGATCTGACCCCGGCGGCCATTGCTGCCATGTACTTTGACGCTCTTGGACGTGGAGACGTACCGGCGGCCATGGTCCTGTTGGATTCCCAGGTGGTTTGGCACCAACCTGGAGCCAACAGGTTTTCCGGTGACCACACCGGCATCGAGGGTGTTGGCGCGTTGCTGGGCGGCATGATGGAAGTCAGCGAAGGTAGTTTCCAGCTCGCCGTCATTGGCGCGTCGATGGTCAACGGTGGGCTTGTTGCAGTTCCGGTTCGATTTACTGGCAAACACACTCGGGGCTCAATGGATATGGGTGGCATCGACCTACTCTCAATCCGTGACGGCAAAATCATCGAGGTGCACCTGTTCTCCGAGGATGGCCATGCCGAAGACATCTTCTGGGGTTAGGGCTGACTCGGTCGAGTGTGTAGGGGTTATGATTTGCCCCTACACACTCGGCCATTCCGTGAAATACTTGCCGGTCCATGCACCTAGGGTCGCACTTGCACTGAAGCCTTGAAGCTTGCTCTTCCCACTCCCCCACATCCAGTCCAACGAGGGCCCATCTGGCATAATGGTTATTTGCCTCAAAACCTCAAACTGGACGGGCGTAAGGATACTTAGTCGACGTCGCCTGCGCAGTGAGAAGACGTTTCTTTAGCTGCGTCGCCCACACTCCCCTATCGACGTCGTATCTGCCTGCTAATTAGCAGACTCTTCTCGGATCGAGCCTTGCGCCCGTATGGTGAACTGAGACAGAATTTAGGAGAATCTGTTTCATGTCTAATCGTCGTAAGTTCAGTCCTGTGAGGGCGTCAAGTGACGATTAGGGCCGCGTGTTCCCTAAACGACCGTTTCCGGCATGGAGTGGTCGCTATTGAAATTGACCGAACACCTTACTTCAGTGATTCACTCGCCCCGACCGTGCACCGGTCTAGCGTTCGCCGGGGGTACTCCAACCTCGTGGATAGTGTGGCCACTACAGGCCGTCTTGGTTACGTTGGCCCGCTCGATGCGCGACACGGTAAACCATCGCATTGCGTTGCGCAGTCGGCACCACCCAACTAGGTGCCACTGGCCGTTCGTGGAGGCGAACAGCACAGGTTCGACGTCGCGGGTGGTCGTAGTGCCGTCTCTCGAAGTGTAGCGAATACGGACTACTCGCTGCTCGACCATCGCTTCCTCCAGTGCCGACCTGATTGCGCGCGAAGAGGAGGGAAGCGCGTTGACCCAGACGCGGTGGGCCAGCTCGTCGGCTCTTGCTCGGGTTCTGGGATCGAGGACGTCCAGGATCTTCTGGATACCTGCTGCTGCCAGATCGGCGTAGGGGGCATCGGGTGCAGCGGACACGGCTGCCATGAGCGCCACGGCCTGCGCTGGGGACAGGCTGACAGGCGGCAGGGACGCGCCGACGGCCAATCCGTAGCCACCGCCCGGACCTGGGCGCGACCATAGTGGCGCACCGCTGTTCTCTAACGCATTGAGGTCTCTCTTGACCGTGCGCACGGATACCTCGAACTCTCTCGCCAACCGTTCGGCGGAGACCCCCCGCGCGCCACTGCGGCGCAACATCTCGGATAGAGCATGGAGCCGTTCGGCTCGCTTCACAGTTCAGATCCCGACAAATTCATGACATAAATAGTGACACACTTTTGTCCGTAGGGCCTGCGAGAGTTGTGACATGACAACTACTACGAACAATCCGACCATCATTCTCATCGCCGGCCACTGGCTGGGCGCTTGGGCGTGGGATGAAGTCCTTGAACACCTGAAAACCGACCACTCTCGTGCAATCGCAATGACGCTGCCTGGTCTTGACACGGACGATTCTGAACGTGCGACGAAGACTCTCGACGACCAGGCAGAAGCGATCCTAGGCGTCATTTCCCAACACGGAAATCAGCCGGCGATTCTCGTCGCCCACAGTGGGGCTAACGCCCCCGTCAGCCTCGTCCTTGACCGGCACCCTGAGCTTGTCCACCGGGTGGTGTGGGTCGACTCCGGCCCTGTGGCGGCGGGGAATGTCTTCGCCCCCGACTTCCCGGATGAGTTGAATGAGTTACCGCTGCCGTCGTTCGATATGCTCGCGCAGCAGGCGAGCCTCGAAGGCCTGAGCGCAGAAGTCCTCGAGCGTTTTCGGGCCCTTGCCGTCCCTGAGCCCGGCCCAGTGCTTCGTCAACCCGTCGGTCTCACGAACGAGGCTCGCCGCAACGTCCCGACCACCCTGGTGTGCTGCTCGATCTCGAGCGAACAGGTGATGGAGCTGGTCCGAGCAGGCCACCCCATGTTTGCCGAAGTCGCGAACCTCGAACACCTCGACATCATCGACCTCCCCACAGGGCACTGGCCCATGTGGAGCCGCCCCCTCGACCTCGCCAATATCATTGACTCAGCGACTTCATTAGCCTCGAGATGTCATGACGATGTGCCGGAGTTGCGTCATTAAAGTCTGAAAGGTGCCTCTGACGTGGGAAAATGTAGTTACTACACAGCATTTTCTACACAGTTTCAGGAGCACCTTGCAGGTGAACTACTTTACCGGTGTTTACCCCTTCAAAGCCCAGCGAAAGAAATGGCTTAGCGCCAACGGCTGTTCAGTTCCTGCTCAACCCCAGATACTCCATATGGCGCGAGGCGGGTAGGTGGATCAGGAAGGTTGACGGAAGAGCCTGCGGTGCTTTGGCTGTGTTGTTTCGAGGGACGATTCGGCAGGCCCTGTCGAATCGTCCCTCGGTTCTGCCCTCAGGCTTGTTTCAGGTTCTTAGGAAGCCGTAACTGAGAAGTTTCCGATGCTGCCGTAGTCGGTGTAGCCGGTGGTGAGTGGGTTTCCGAGTCCGGTTCCTTCGAGCTTGATGTAGTAGGTGCCTGCTGTATAGTTGCGGGTGATTTCGGCGTCGAGTCCTGATGCGTTTGACGAGGTGAGGTATTGGGTTGCGGGATCGGCGGATGCGATCAGGGCACCTGCGGAATTTAGGACGGAGATTTTGATGTCGAGGTTGGCTCCGACGGCGGCAGGTGTGGCTGAGATTTTGTGGCTGCCTGCGATGAGGGTGACTTTGTAGTACGCGGCGTCTGCGGGGGTGGTGATGGTTCCGGCAACGGCCGGTCCTTGGGGAGTTAGTGCAGTAGCGGTTGCCCGGGATGTCCCGTGTGTTGAGGGCTTCAGTGCTATGCCGTTTTGCTGCATGACTGCGTAGTCGTCTTGCTTCTGGTTTGCGCCCGCGTACTCGCCTTTGCTCCACTGCGATACGGGGCGGTTGTAACCGACTCCCATGATGGGAGCCCACGCTGCGTGGCCCGTGTAGTAGTTTGTGGCTGAGGTTCCGTCGTGGCTGAGCCCGAGGTTGTGGCCGACTTCGTGTGATCCGGCTTCGGCGATGTTCTTTCCGGTGTTGCCGACCCCGGTGGTGAACACAAAGGCGGGCTGGTTGTAGCCGTTGTTCGCCGCATCGAAGGTGCCGACGTAAGCTATGCCGCCGATCGCTTGGCCGGTATGGTTGGAGGGCGACACCACCAGGTGCGATCCGAAGTTGAGGTCCGCCGCAGTGGTCCGGTTCAGCGCCGCTGTCCCTGGGTCGATGGTCGTGACGTTGACGTTGAATGCGGAATAGTCTTCAACAACCCGCTGCCAGGTATCTACGATCTGTTGGCGTTCAGTGACGCTGAAGGTTGCTGGGTCACCGTCGGAGTCGTAGGGCTGGGATTGGATGATTTGTTGCCCGTAGTCTGTGTTCCACTGTGTTCCTGTGGTCTGGGCGCCGTCAAAGTCGATGAAAATGATCCGGGCTGAGCCCGGGCTGGAGCTGAGGTTGAAGGCCTGTGCTGGATCCGGGGCGGCTGCGGCGGGGGCCTGGAGCTGGGCCTGGGCCTGGGCGAGTTCTTCGGAGGAGGCTGCCGGCTCGACGTACAAGGGGGAACCGACCTTGTTCAGCCACAGGGAATCATCTTCTTTCAGTTCGGCTTTTAGTTTTTCAACCGGAATGCCGGATACTGCGGCGCCTTTGGCCAGGAAGGTATTTCCCTTCGCCAGCGCCTCGGCGCTATTTACCGCCCCGGGGAACGGACGGGAGGACTTGCCGTGGGAGTGGCCGTGATGCTGGCTCTGAGTCGTGTCGAGGGCCGGGGATGGTGCTGCTACGGCCATTGGAACAGCCACCGCGGCAGTTCCGGCCAGGCCCAACGCCAATCCTGCTGCTAGTAAACGTCGTTTCATGAAACTCCCCTATGCAAGTTTTTGAGTGAAAATACCTGTGATTGAATAAAAATCAATCACACGTTGGAGTATGGCAAGCCGTCATGTGATCGCCAAGGCTATTTCACGAAACTAGTCAAGTGGACAACACATTTCGTCATAAACCTCGGATCGAGGGGTATTCCGAGCAAAGGATGATTGGTGACTGCGAGGATATCCATTCGAACACAACAAGCGGGACCGCAAAACGTTCCAAGGCCGATATGGAGTACGGCAGCGCCAGCTACTACTGCCGCGCCTCCGCGGTCTCAATCCAGACGTACAGAAGCTAACAAGTCGATAGCACTGCAATGTAGCGTCGAGTTACTCGGTCGAAAGTGGACGCCTTATCCAAAGCGTTTCACCCTCAGCCGCGTCCGATTACCCGATTGTTACTGATCCGCAGTTCAGCCCGAACAGTCGTTCCCTGTCGTACGCTTCAACAGATCCGATACCAGCCTCGCTCCAGACACTGGTGGCGTCCTCACGGTCTGCGGAAAATCGCAGAGGGTCTTCCGATCGGCCTCGCGGCCTGTTCCATCTCGGCGGTCCCGATTTCAGCCCAAGCGGCCGTTGCAAACGCGCGGGGCAAGTGCGTGATGCTGGCGCCTGCTCCCATCGGTGCAATGGCATTCCGCTACGCTGGCGGCTACTGCCAATAAATTGGAGACCTAAATTGTTGATCTGTCTTCGCGAGTCCGCGGAGGCCCGTCAGTAAGGCGCGCAGGCGCCGGTGGCCCGGCAGCGGGGCCGGATGACCGAACCGTTCCTGCCGCAGATGGTCTCCTGGGTCGAGCAGTCCTGCGGGAAGATCCGCGGCGACGTCGTGCATGAGAAGCTCCTTGCACTGGGGTTCACCGGGTGTGAGCGAACGACCAAGACCACACTGGCTGAATTGAATTCGAAATAACCGGCCCGGAACGTCCGCGTGCACCGGCCCTCGACTCCTGAGCCTGGTCTGTGGTTACTATGAAGAATTCTTGACCGTGTTGACGTGCCAGCCAGAAGATCCTGCTTCCAAGGGTGGGGTGGAGAACGCGGTGATGGTCGCGAAGGCAGACATCGTGCCCAAGGTGGGATTCGAACCAAACTATAGCCCTTGCAAACAAAGGGATCTCGTGCGCATTACGGACCGCATCTCTATTGAAGGCCATGGACGGCCGTGGCATGCTGAAATGAGTCACTTCGAGGAGGAATCATGCAACGAATCGTGCCCAACGTATGGTGTCAAGGCAACGCGTTGGAGGTCGGAGAGTTCTACTCTGCGGTGCTTCCGCAGACGTCAGCCGAGACAACCGTGAACTATCCGACAGAAGGCTTGCTGGACTTCCAACGTGATTTTGCTGGGCAAGCGCTCGTCGTGGATGTGACGGTCAGCGGTTACCAGATCCGCCTTATCAATGCCGGAAATGAGTTCCGCCCAACACCTGCCATCTCGTTCATCCTGAACATGGATCCGCTCCTGTTCGACGGTGGCGAGGATGAGGCACGCGCCCGCATCCAGAGCATTTGGGATGCCTTCGCAGAAGGCGGCCAGGTGCGCATGGAGTTAGGCGAATATCCGTTCAGCAAGCTCTACGGCTGGGTCGAGGACCGCTTCGGGGTGAACTGGCAGCTGATGTTGAGCGACCCAGCGGGAGACCGGCGGCCGCTGGTGATTCCACAGTTCCTCTTCACCGGACCCGTCGCCCAGGCACGGCAGGCAATCGATCTCTACACTGGGCTTCTCCCGGATTCAGGCACGGGCATGGTCATGCCCCACCCGGACGAAGCAAACGGCATCATGTTCGCCGAATTCCAACTTGCCGGACAGTGGTTCTCCGGCATGGATGGCGGCACGGATCACGATTTCACGTTTACACCAGGGCTGTCACTGGAAATTTCCTGCGCAGATCAGGACGAGATCGATCGGTTGTGGGAGGCACTTTCCAGCGTGCCCGAGGCCGAACAATGTGGCTGGTTGGTGGACCGCTACGGCGTGAGCTGGCAAATCGTGCCGCAGAATATGGGCGAGCTCATGCAGCACCCGGGGGCCTTTGCTCGGATGCTCGACATGAAGAAACTCATCATTGCCGAGCTGTGACGTACCGCAGTCACGGCTTCGTCGCGTCTGCAGCCGGCCAAGCGTTGCAACTGCTCGAGGCCGATTGTCAGGTTTGGGTTGGCGTCTCCGCGAAGGGCAGCGGTGCGGACAATTCAGCGGCCGACGATTCGAAGGGCCGCTGGCACCGTGGACTCCCACCACGTGAACGCCGGCCAGCGCTAGCTCCAAGCGCGGGGAGTTCGTTGCCGACCACAGGGCCGCCTTCGTGGCACTGTATATCCCAGCCACGACATACCAGCTCAGCGCCGAGTGGATATCGATGATTACAGCTCCGGTCTTGCCCGAGAGGATCGGTGCGAATGCGCGGGCCAAGAAAGTTCGTTTCAACGTTGGCCCGGATTTCGTCGTCCGTGTGGCTCAGAATCCCGGGCGTGGGCGTGGAGGCTCCGGCGTTGCTGGTCAACACCGTCACGTCCCCTGCCCCCTCAACCGCGGCCTGAATCGACGCCGAATCGGTGACGTCCAAGGTCAGCGGCACAATCCGCTCGTCATCCCAAGCACGAGGGTTGCGAGCGGAGGCATAGACCCTGGCCGCGCCACGGGCAAGGGCTTGATGCACAAAATGAGTGCCGATGCCACCACTGGCTCCGGTGACCAAGACAAGTGCTCCCTTAAGTGAGGGCATGGATATTCCTACTTCTTGGGGTTCGAGGGATATTAGGCGTTCGCCAAGACGGGGTAATCGGTGTATCTGGATTCGCCGCCACCATAGATCGTGACAGGGTCCAACTCGTTCATCGGTGTCCGGGCACGCAGAAGCTCGACGACGTCGGGGTTGGCCAGTGCCATCCGACCCACAGGAGCAATATCGGCAAAGCCGGCGTCGATGTCAGCGGCCATCTGCTCGCGGGTGCGGCCATAGCGGACCACCAGCACCGCCGTCGGCCATAGCGCACGGAAGGACTGCAACACCTCAACGTCATCCACATGGTGCAGGTGCAGATAGGCCAAATTCAGACCAGCCAACTCACCGGCCAGGTGACGATACTGCGCCCGGACATCGGCAACCTCTCCTTCATAGATCCCACCCAACGGCATTGACGGGGACTGGCGGATGCCGAAACGGTCGGCGTCGATCTCCTGCGCCACAGCACGGGCAGCCTCAGTGACAAAGCGGGAGCGGTTCTCGATCGATCCACCATAGGCATCGGTACGATGGTTCGCGTCCGGGGAAAGGAACTGGTGCAGCAGGTACCCGTTTGTACCGCGAATCTCCACACCGTCGGCACCGGCAGCTATGTCCGAGGCGGCGGCGTGGCGGAAGTCGGCTATCGTCGCCTGAATATCCTCGATGCTCAGTTCACGCGGCACCGGCGTCGTCTGCTTTCCGCTCAGGGTAGCAATGTCCACACCGGCTGAAATGGCCTACAGCTAAAGCAGCGTCGGGGACCCAGGATGCTGCACAACATTGCCCCTCAGGGGAACAGTCTGGGAACTCGGTGGGAACGCTTAAACACGAAACTCCCTGTAAACAGGGGGTCAAGCGTGCCCAAGGTGGGATTCGAACAAGACTTTAGCCCGCGTAAACAAAGGGAAGTAGCGAGTTCCTGCGGAAGTACGACGCAGTCCGGCAGTCCGACAGGAAACGTGTTGACATTGTCAACGAGCAACATTGTCACCGTTCGGTGACATGATGGATTGCGGAAGGGATGACGCCATAACATTTCATAGCAACATCGACACACCCGCCGCGGCCGGAGCATTGATCCGCGCCCAACGGATGGAACAAGGATGGACGCAACAGGCGTTGGCTGACGCGGCCGGCGTCTCACGGAAATTCCTCATTGATCTTGAATCTGGCCACGAGCGCGCCGAACTTGGGAAAACCATGGCAGTCCTAGCTTCGCTGGGTCTATCTCTATCCACCAACACCCCTATCCCCCGCGGCAGCGACCATGATCCGGAACGGCGCGACTACGCAGCTACCTTCACGGACCTCCTTGCCCGGAAGGACTTTGAATTCGCCATCAAGATGCTCGCCGACTACGCCAGCGCGTCCCTAAAAGCCGGCCGGCCACTCCTCCAACGCAGCCCACAGCTCAAAGATCCACAATGGTCTGCCGCTCTGGCGGGAATCACCAACTACACCGCACACCGCCTCGACCAACCAACTCCAACTTGGACCAGACGCATCCAACCCCTCAAAGAGGCATGGATGCCGGCCGAGTCCTACCGGAGCATCCGCGAACCCATGAAGCAACTCACCCAGTCTGAAACACCGCACGAGCTCGCTGCTTTGAACGTCTTCATCCGTGAACGCAGTTTGGCCACAGCATGAGCGCCGGAGAACTCACCGGCGAACAGATCCTGGCCCTCCTCCATGAACTCGCCAACAGGCTGGCCGCCCGTGGCATACATGGCGACATCAAACTCGTCGGCGGCGCCGCACTCATACTGCCGCCGGCGCTATTTAGTCTCATTGGGGTGACTCGTATGGACCTGCTCGAGATAGACCACGTGATCCTTAACGTAGAACCAGATGCGCGCGTCACCCTTGAGGGTTGGTTTGTGCTGCCATCGCTCATGGGTGGAACCATCTCGGGTCACAACACCCAGATCACCTCGTAGGCGGTAGTTGGCGGGTGTTGTGGACTGAGGCGTTCTGGTCAGAAAGTCCCAAGCATCAGCCAAGGAGTTCCTGGTCGTAGCTTTCAGATCGGTCCAGCCACGCTTCGCCTGAACAGATGCGAACCGAAGCTCGTATTCGCTCCTCTTGGTCGGCCGCTCAACCTTTTCGGATTTTGCCATGCTCTAGGGGCGCTCGACAGTTTCAGAGTCATCGAGCCATTCCACAGGCTCCTGGCCAAGACCCGCCGCGATTGCAGTCGCAGTTTCACGCCACGACGTGAGTTCCGCAATGGCCAAGTGAGGCTGGTTCGTTGCGAAGGAGGCCCGAGCGGCAGTCAAAATATCGTTCGCGCAGGCTTCCTGGTCAGCTTGGGCCAGAGCAAGCATCCACGGGAAGCGGTCGCTCATGCGAGATGCCAGGCTTCCATCCGTGCTCGTCGACACGGCAACAAGCTGAGCGGCAAGTTCCAACAGCGAGGCGCGGGCCTGATCTGCACTCTCCGACATCAGCACCAGCGCCTCACCGTCACGGCGGGTGACCCGAACGGGGTGATCCACCGCAGCTGCAAACACATCGGCAGATGCACGACTCAGCTCAGATGACTGAAAAGTCGTTCGGGATGGGGTTAGTGTGCTCATGCACTAACTCTAACTCAGAACGTGTTCTGAACTCAAGAAACGCGGAGGCGCCATTGCTCTGACCAGGTGTCAACCAAATCTTGGTCGGACCCTCACTCACCGCTACTGCTGATGATTCCTCTCTCAGTTGCCGCTTGAATGAGGACTTCCACTCCGTCATCGCCAAGTTTGCTCCGCAGAATACCTATCAGTTTCTTCACTTGGTGAGTGACAACGTAGTGACTCGGTGCCGAGTTTCGTATTCGTTCTGCATAGTGCAGTGCGAGAATTTCAGCGTGAGCAGACAGTGCGCTTTCTGGAATGTCCCGTTGGACGGGCCGTAAACCAAGGCCGATGCCTCTATTGGCAAGCAGCTTAGTCGCCTCTGGAATCTCGTCGCCGAGATATGGAACGATTTCCACCCAACAAATAAAGACCTCATTGGCTAGGGTTCGTGGTACTCCATTCATGCGCGCACTTAGGTGGTCGCGAAGCCACGTGTTCCACAATTTGGAGCCGACTTTTGCATCCGCGCGGATGAAACGTACAACAGCCTGGGCAAACTCCGCTTCAAACTCACCACCGGCGGCAAGCACGCTTTCATCGAGCATTTTTTGCCTCGACTCCGGGGTAATACCGGCAAAAGATATGATTGAAGTGACTAGGGAGAAAAATTGATTCTGGTGTGTACCGCCGCTCAATTCGCTTAGCCGCTTCCACTCCTCGATCGTGGCGTCTAACATGCCAGCTTCTAGCATCTTGTCGTTGTATCGAGGGCCGTATAGGTAGGAGTTCCAAACCAGCGCGGCTGTTTCTTCTTCGCCAAATAGTGGGATCACACGTTCGGTCGCAAAGACAGGGTCCGCCCCAAATAAGAAGAACAATTGGCTGGCCAATGCAGGTTGCGTCGCGTGGAGTGCGTGCGGCGGCCCGTCGAGTAGCTGGTTCAGTGCTTCGTGTTCTTCTAGGCTAAGGCCGGACCAGTTGTCACGATCCTTTCGCCACCGTCGATCTACTTCGACCAACCAGTATTGGGCGAGATCGCCTGGCCAGCAATTGAGATAGAGTGCTGCGGACGAATTGGGGTCGAATTCAGCATAGTGAGTGAACGACTGTCCATGAGCTGTCCAGAGATCGAGAGCCATGCGCCGCATTGCGACATTAGCTGGAACTTCAACACTTTCGATTCGCTTGCGCGCCTGCTCCAAAAGGAAGCGGCTGATTGACCGCGCCGATTCAATACTTGGTATCTGTGTCGCAACTCGGGCAACGATGGAGTCTCCAATCCCATCCGCAGGAGCTTTTGCCCAGCCTTCGATGACTGCTCCGCGAAGATCTTTTGTCTGGGCCCCAAGTTCCACCCGTCCATCAATGAATGACCAGATACTTTCACCAATTTCCGGACGTGACTCAACAACCTGATTCACAAGGGAAAGAGCGTCCCTCCATTCAGGTTCGCCGAACTTCCGTTCCGAGTAATCCTTGGAAAGCAGGTCGTCCATAGCAGCCGAAACGTCGTCTTCAATAGATGCAATGAACGCTTCGGGTTCCATCGGTAGCTTTCCTCCCCAGGTTCCGCTTGACGACCACATATCGAAGTCAGGGTTGTCCCGTGGGGCAAAGTCAGTATTGGCGGACTGCACCTCTTCTTTCGCTGCGACAGCTTCTGCCCACTCTGGAGCTACCTGGGTCAACCACACAAGTAAGTTGTAAGTCGAGTAGTCAAAGTGCCGATCGAAATCTGGAAGGGCTTCGGAGAGGGCCGGCCCGGCCTGCGCCGCCTTCAGTAAGCTGTCACGAGCATCGCTAGTGGCTGTTTCTGCCGCCACTTTAAGGACTCCGTAAACCTCGTGTTTGAGGTCATACTCATAGAGTGCCGCTCGCTCCAGCAACCATGAGATCTTTTCGTCGGGCGACCGGGAAGTGTCAAGTGCTACCAGGTGTAAGGCGAGTCGTTTGAAGAGAACTCGATCCAGTGACCACCATCGTTCAGGCAGGTCGGGCCGTGCAAGCCTATTCTTGGCGCCGTACTCCCGCAGTCCATCGATAACCGCATCTACAGGGTCACGAAACTCGTCCTGCTCGTGTGGTTCGATGGCCGAACGCCTAGAGCTCAAAGGATCCCAGGTTCGTTGGCCATGGTAGGCCTCGAGCAGTTCATAGGCCTCATTGAGAGAGCCTTCCAGTAATGTTCCGAGCATCGAATCGCCAGGTGCAGAGAACTCGACGGCTTTCAAGACGTGCCCGGTTAGGCTTCCCTCGCCCGTGGTCCAGTGCACCTCTGCTTCAGGGATCGGTGTCAGTTCCTCGGCGCCTCCAAAGTTCCATCGGCGTTGAAGTACGAGATAAGGCCTGAGAACGGCCCGCAGTACCGTCGTGTCCTCAGGGCGCTCAGCGGGTTCGTAAGGAAGAAGTGACTCCGAGGCAACCGGCGCGGAGTGACCATAGACCGAGGTTGCAAGCAGCACTTTCCATCGTCTGCCAGCGTCACCATCCGCTTTGAAAAGTTCGCCGGCAGCCCAACAGGCGTCACGAAAGAGTTCTTTACCAAGCGACTGCCCCAATCGTTGCACTGTCTGCAACGCAGCACCATGAAGTTCAGGTACAGCTATGAAACTCTGGCAGAACCAGCTCCCAAGGACGTTAGCCGTGGCATTTCCGTTTTGTCCATTGAAGATCACTTTGAATTCGGGTAAGTCCTCTATCCAAAGGAGCCATTCGACTTGCTGGGCCGATTCAGCGGCATTTACAGCCCGGACGAATTCGCGAGCACCGCTTGCCGTGTTCAACTGGCTGACAAGATAGTCGTGGTCCACCGGAGTAAGCGACGGCCCGCCCTTAACTACTTCGACGATCCGAGCGTGGTGGTCAGTCTGTCCCATGCGCGCGCGGAGATTCCACGCCTCCAGTGCTGCTACTAGTGCACTGTGATCGTGGCCTTTGACGGGGTAGCCGATAGTTTGTATTCCGAGCCGAACCCATTTACTGATCTTTGCTTCGTCCACCGTTGTGAAGGCATAACGCGGCGTTCCTGATGGGAGGCCAAGTGCGAGGTAGCGCATGATCGGATCATCATGGCTATACCCGACAAACAACACGGTAAACCCTTGAAACATAGGTAAGAGGAAGCGAGTCGCCCATGCATTCGTGAGGTATGCCCTCCCGAAGTCACGGTCATCAAGAACAAGCTCTTGAGGTTCGCGAAGCACGGACCCGTGAAGGTGGACAATTCCCGTGAAGTCTCCTCCGAGTGGAAGTGCCGGTCCAACCCAAGTATCAGATACGGTGATGCCATCGGCAGTTGCCGCCGTCGATAGGTGGTCATCGAAATTCGTCGTTACGATCCTCAACTGCCCATGGGAAGAAGCGACTCGGACAAGTGCTGCGTGCGTTGCGTTGGGGGCTGAGTCGGCGCGGGTGACGATATCGCGCGCATGCCGATGAGTGTCAAATCCCTCCGGCATTGATCCCAGAAAGAAGTCGATCGCAGCATCCTTGTCGAACGGCACTCGTGCCATTTCCGCCAATTGACTTGCTAGCTTGTCGAAGAGCGGCAGCCCGGACGGACGATCGACTGAAGCACCAGCGCCAACGAACAGCACCAGTCGCCCTGCAGCCTGCTCGTCAAGAACGGCTTGCGGCAAATTCACGCCACCGGTGATCCACACGTCGTTGTCCCCCAAATTCCAGCAGCAAATGTTTCGCTGAGACCATTCAGCGCGTGTCCAATATCGTTAGCACGGCCACCATACGATCTTATCGTTCGATGGTGCCGGTGCCGGTCGAAAAGGGTGCTCCTTTGACTGCGACACCATGGCGTCTCGCCCCTCATTGCGAGGCATCCTATATCTAGAGCGAAGCCGCAAACGCGTCGCGCGCCTCGACGGCCTGGTGATCGGCGAGCTCGAGAGTTGCACTTGGGCCGTCGCCTTTGAGCTGAATCAACCGCAAGGCGGTTATCCGGAAAGACAGATACGCCATCCACACGGGCTGCAGCCAGTCCCTCCCCCGATATACTCGCCGTAGACCGCGTCGATACCCAGATTCGCACGCCAGGAACTTGTAGCAAGTTCCGTCGCGTGGGTGTACTGAGAGGCCATGACATAGAAAAGGGCCAGGCCTTCGCCTTCCGCGGCCAGGATGTGCTGAATCGGGTCCATCCTCGGGATTGACACGCCTTCGGGAAGCTTGGCAGCGACAGCTTCCGCGAACTCCTCGATCGTCTTAGACTTCGCGACGAGAGTGGGAGTACATTTCGTTTCCGGCCGATTGCCAAGGCGGGCGCCCTCATGCAGGAGCGCGAGCCATCGCGCCTCTCGCTGCCACTCGTCTTCAGGTTGAAGGAGCCACAGACACCGAGCGGCGGCCTCAGTAGCAGCGCGCGCCGTGACCCAGGCTGAAGGAGCCAACACCATATCGGTCTTCGCGAGCGTAACTGTTGACTCAGCACGTCGGAGGGCCAGATTACTGAGCGACCATCCGTAGCGCAGTGCCTCCCATTTGGAAGTGGTTGCCCAATTCCCGCGCTCGGCAGCGTATCGTCCTAGGCCGTGTTCGATTCGAGTCGCCAATCGTCGAAGCTCACGCGTCGGTTCCTGCGATGTAGTCATACAAGAGATCCTCTCAGAAGTTGAAGCGGCTACATCTCAGCTAGTCCCAAGCGGGCGTGAGTGAGGATCAGGGCATGGCAGACGGTCGCTCGCATCAATTTCGACCATCTGTCGCCCACCGGTGTTGGGTCAGCTTCCGTCTACTGAGAAGGAAGACACCCCAAGTCATGTAGTAATCGCCCCCCCACGGACCATGAATAGGGTGAAGGGGAAAACTCCCCCAACGCATTCAGCAAGGGAGCCGCCAATAACAAACAGCTAAATCGGCGTCCATATAACAGGGCGCTGCATAAGATGGCTTCCTCAGTGGAATAGCCGGGTCTCGACTAGCCCGGAGATTTCATGAGGGCGGCGCTTTGCGGGTGTGTTTAAGCAGCGAAAGGTGCTTCTGAGCTGGGAAAATAGTGTTGTTGACGCACTTTAGTACCGGCTGAAAGAAGCACCTTTCTGATGTCCAAGAATACCGGAATTTTCCCCTCCCTTCCTGTTGCCACGACGGGCCAAGCTTTGATCTCCCATGCAGGGTTGAACGTGGTGACATCCTTCGTTGATGTCTTGGGGTTCCGGGACTTGTGCGAGGAGCGTTTGAGTCAGTTCGTCCCTGCTGGTGCCAGGCACCGGCCCGGCGGGATTGTGGGTTCCGTGGCGGTGATGCTCGCCGGCGGCGGGGAACATGTTTCTGATCTGGATATGCTGCGCAGCAGTGCCGGGGTGTTCGGGAAGGTCGCCTCGAACGCGACAATGTCGCGGTTCTTTCAACAAGCCGCAGCAGCCCCGGACGTCTTTGATTATGGCTTCGCCACCATGGCCCGTGAGTTGCGTTCGCGGGTGTGGGAGGCTGCCGGTGACCGCAACCCGGCCCTGACGGCCACGGCACTGGACCCGCTCATCCTAGACTTGGATGCCACCCTCGTCACCTCGCACAGTGACAAGGAACAAGCCGTTGGAAACTACAAAGGGGGCTACGGGTTCGCACCGTTTGTTGCCAGTGTTGATTACGGTGCCGGCCATGGCGGCGGCGAGGTCCTGGCCACGTTGCTGCGTCCTGGCAATGCCGGGGCGAACAGTGCCGATGACCACATCAAGATCTTCACTCAAGCCATCGGCCAACTCCCCGATAGCTTTTACGACCAGGACGGGCAGCTGATCGGGGAGAAGGTGCTGGTGCGCACCGATAGTGCCGGAGCCTCCCGGAAATTCCTGCGCTACCTGGCCTCCTTGGGGGTGCAGTTCAGTGTCTCCTACCCGGTGCCGGTGATGAAGACCCGCATGGTGGCGTGGATCAACGAGAAGAAGTATTGGCAGCCGGCCCTGAACCAGGCCGGGGAGGAACGCACGGACGCGTGGGTCGTAAACGCCACCGACGTTCTGGGACTCACGGACTACCCTCAGGGCACGAACCTGTACCTGCGTGCTGAGCCCCTGCATCCTGGTGCGCAGGGGACCTTGTTGGATCCCGACGGGCACCGGGTGACCGCGTTTCTGACGAACTCCCCACGCTGGCACGGACCTACTCTCGATGTTCGCCATCGGGGACGGGGTAGGTGTGAGAACCGCATCAAGACGCTGAAGAACATGGGGCTGGGCAAGCTGCCGTTCTTTGATTTTTATGCCAACCAGGCATGGGCGAGCATCGCGACTTTGGCCATGAACCTTGTTTCGTGGCTGCAACTCTCCATGCTCCCCGCCGGCCACGAAGCCAGGGGCTGGGATGTGAAACGGTGGCGATACAGGGTTTTCGCGACAGCAGGGAAACTCATCACCCGGGCAAGGAAAACCTGGCTGTTGATTTCCGAGACGGCACCGGAGACTGGCACGATCACCACGCTCCTGACAGCCATCCAGGACCTCGCCCCGCAGCGCCGAAAACGGCTACCCCTACCGTCCTGAAAACCCAGGACCGGCCCCAACCACCAGAAAGAACAACACTTCGGAACACGTGGAAACCGACGCCCACCCAGCGACAACAGGCCACATCGGCACACCCAAAAACCGTGAAATCAGCCCGATCGGCAATCAACCTCCTGCCGAGCCAACTGCCGCAGCATCATGCAAAATCTGGGCTAATAAGTCATTCGTGTAGCCTTGATTTTTTCAGTTAGCTCGATGATCGTACTGTTAAATGGATCCTGCGCACCCTGCTCTACAACGTCCCAACCCCAAATTTGCCTGTCCACGTTCGCGCGGACATCGGCCTCCCATGTCAGTCCTCCCTCCCTGTTCCAATTTGTGTCGCGGCTCCAGTACAACCCGGGTGTGGCTTCGTGCCACGTGACAGGTTTCAGGCCGTAGAGTAATCCAAGCCGATACTCGGTCCGACAGAAAGCATCGCGGTAATTCCGCTGATCATCTACCAAGGGCTGAATGATGTCGCGAATATCGTCTTCAATGAGAATGCTGAGGGGGTACAGGGCTCGGTTGTTTCCATTCCAACGAGGAAGTGTCCGGGCGACGTCATAGTCCAAAACTTTAAACCCGTCGAGCGCAGCGAACGCCGGCAATGGAACTTCCTGGGAGTAGGGCTCCTTCCATTTTGGCTCGGTGGCAAGCCGCAGAAAAATATCCTCACGTTTGAAGACAACTGCCGCAATTGCCGCGGTGCGGACCACCAACAGCGCGGGGTAATGATTGAGGTTCACCCAATGCTGGTTAAACGACCCTGTGATCTGCGGACGAGCACTGAGAAGCTTTTCAATGACCCAGACCCACAAGTCGGTGTGCAACTTGTCTCTATCAAGCATGACGCCTGTGGCCATGAGCTTCATTAGCAATCTCGACTCTGCGAGAAGTCGCGCACATTCGGCGTCGAAGTCTCGTGGGCCATTCACGGTTTCTGAACCGTCATACGGCACAACAACTTGCGAACGTTCGCCTAAAACAGTGATGATCCTCCCGAGTTCAACTTCAAGAAGGTCACGGATCTCGATGTGGCTTTCTCGGTAAGGAAGGAGTTTCTTGAGTCTCGCCACTGCCATAGCCTCTGAGAGCGACTGCAAGCCAGCTTCTCAAGAGACTCCAATCGTGAAAGGAGGTCGGTAAAGAACTGGTCGGCAGTAGCTCGCTCAAGGACGACTGCATTGTGCCTTTCGGCGAGCTCTTGGCCGGCTTCACCCAAAGGACCATACGATGACCAGAAAAGTGGGTATCGTCTCGACCTTCTTCCCCTTAAAGTTTCCACGAGGGCTTTGTCCCAGATTCCTGACCAGCCGTTGATGATCAGCCCGTATTCATCGAATATCTGGTCGATGAGCCGTTGCATTTCATCACCATAGCTACTCAGCTCGGTTAGGGTGTTTCGCTGCTCTAAACTCTTGTAGTCACCGTGAAGTTTCACAACGGTGCATGCAGAGTGGACCAGCGGTTTCATACCTCGGACTGCCGCCTCAGAAACGATAACCTGCGGAACAATTCCGAAGGCAGACAGTGCCTGCTCCAAAAGACGATCAAAGTTCGTGGTGGTGATGACTTTTACCAGGCCCTTCTGCACAAGTTGGGCGATACTCATGTGAGTCTGTCCTGGAACCTTGAGACCGGCTTGCCTATCGTCCTCGGTGGCCTCGAAGAATTCACTAAGCAATGCGCTTCTAGCGGCGGGGTTAGGTGCCAGCTGCTCCAACAAGTTGGAGTAGCCAAGCTCATGACCGTCTCCGTTGCGACTCCACCATGCCTCGACCGTCTGTCCATCACCCAATGGATCCGAAGATGCCGCAGCGGCCTGCCGCACCAGCGATTAGATTACTCCATACCCGGTGGGCATGCCAGTTCCGGTGGACGTCCCCGAGCCCACGAGAAGGGCATAAACACCGGGTTGGGCATGCATCGACGTGGCAAGACTGATTCTAGAATCTAGGGCTGTAGCGGTCATACGACCACTCTAGGCAATTTCAGCCCGATCAATTGTCGCCTATAGTTGCGAGCTGCTGAGGCGTCAGCGCCGTGACAATACAAGTTTCCGTGACAATACAAGTTTCGGCAGGCGTTGCCCTACTACCGTGCCCAATCTTGCGCCAATCAGGGCTCGGTGCAACGTTGCCGACGCCGACCGCCTAGAAGGCCGCGACTAACGCCAAAGCGTCCGATGTAACGCCCGCCAGAATTTGAGGTTGCGGATCTTGTTCCGTATCTGGTTCGTCTTGCCAGACGTTCGGTGGTGGGGCAAATACCGTTCTCGCTATGACCACTGTCTGCGGCAAGCAGGTTACGGTTACGGTCATGGTCATGGTCACGGTCATGGTCATGGAGCGACGCTAAGCTGACACTCTGACCAACTACTCGATGACGGCTGCCCTGTGCATCCGCACGAATTGTCCTGGATCCATTGACGTTACCTCCAACTCGTTCGGCAACATCGAAGCCTATTTCAACCTCTGCAAGCGCGAACTCTTCTATCGCCAATCGTTGCCGAATGACTCAAAAACGGGGGTGGTCAACGGCTTGGTGACGGTCCTGAAGCGTCTCACAAACTTGAAGGGCGCAATCTATGATGGAATCAACGAAGCAAGCCCGTGTTTTCAATGTAGAAAAGGGAAACGGTATGTCGATCCTCACTAAGCAGTTCCAAGACGCGCTCTCGAAGATCGAGCCTGGGGAGGACGCCGACCACGCTGCCGATGCTCACGCCGAAGTGCGCGAGGTTCTACACGACGATGCCGATCTTATGGAGTGGGGCCTCCATTCGGTGCTCATTGGCTCGTACAGGCGTGAGGTGTCGATCCGTCGGGTCAAAGACGTGGACGTGCTCTGCGAGTTACCGAACCTGCCAGACGATCATGACCCGCAGGATCTTCTGGAGAAGTTTGTCGGCCTGCTCGCGGTTGAGTATGGCGATCGGGTTACGAAGAACGACCGCTCGGTGAAGGTGGACTTTCCTGACTTCGATATGCATGTGGACGTGGTGCCGGCTCGGTGCGCGGATGATGACTGGGAGATCCCAGATCGTGACGGTGGGTGGGAGAAAACTCATCCTGTCAAGTTCAGTGAACTCAGCACCGCGCGTAATCAAGCACATAATGAGAAGTATGTGCCGGTCGTCAAACTCCTGCGCCAGACCCGTCGGGCATTGCGCAGTGATGCGAAACCGGGTGGATTCTTCGTGGAGGTAGCTGCCTACCAGGCGTTCGAGGGTATCCCCGACGGCGACTCGGATCAGTCACCACGCTCAACTGCGGAGTACTACACGGTTGCCTTGGAGGCCATGGCACCTATTCTGCGCGACCATGCGGACGACGTTGCCCGGCTGATGAACCCGGCAATCCCGGACCAAGAGTTACACATCAGGGCAACCCAACAAGAACTGGACGCAATCGCCGATGAATGGGGGCAGGCAGCGGTCGACGCGCGTGAAGCCTTGAAATCCACCAACGATCAAGATGCCGCTCAGACATTCAAACGCTTGCTCGGTCAAAACAGTGACGGTGACGATGTGTTCGAAGTTCCCGTAGCCGTGTCCGCCGGGCACCGAAGCTTGCCTAGCGGAGAGTCACCCACATTCGGATGAACCATACGACGGACGCCTATGTCGAAGCGGCGATTCGAGGCGTCGATGAAGCGCTGAACCGGGCCAAGTTCCGAACAGTTAAGTGCGGGGATTCACCCGACGAATGGGAGTGGACTGGAACAGTTGGCAAGGATCACGAACCTGCGGTCCTTACTCTTGGACCCAACTTTCCATTTGAGGCTCCCCGTGTCGTCCTCCCACAAAGACTGGATCAAATCGATTGGCACCAGATGCCGGACGGGGCTCTATGCCTATGGAACTCCCATTCCCTGGGAAGTCAGCCTTGGCTCGATGGCGACGGGCTCGTTAAACGGATCGAGGAGTGGATTTCTCATGCTGAAGCTGGCTGGGTCGATGACATGCCGCAGCTTGATCTGGAAGCGTATAACAACTTATGGCTTGAGATTCGTGACGACCATCTGTTCGCGCCCATTCTAGTTATCGATGAATGGGAGCAGATTGAGGGAGGCTGGTTTCGGGCCACTCCACCAGACGAGAACGGTTTGCTGACCGTCGCGAGCGCTCAGCTCCCTGCTCCTGCTATGCCTGCACCCTTACGCAATAAGAAGAAAAAGGGAGCAAGGTCAGTTAGACAGAACCTATCGAACAAATTCCTGAACGCTATCGCCATTGACCTGGGCAGAATCACTAAGCCGTTCATCTTCACCGCACAGTTGGCGGAGGAAGCAGGGGTGAACGGGCCGTTGATCTCCGCGCTGCTAGAGGCGGGGCGGCCCGTTCTGTTCGTGGCTCGATACACGCGTGACGAGTCAGCAGGCTTCATTGGCTTCTGGCTAGAGTTTGGAAAAGAGACCGGTATCCGCAGGTGCTTCCCCGTGGCCGAGCGCCGGCAAGCACAGCAGAGACGCGCCGGGTGGCATGCCGCAGCACTCGCAGATCGGAAAGTTTCAGTCGTTGGCGCGGGGAGCATAGGCTCCTATCTGGCCGACCTTCTCCATCGCAGTGGCTTGACAGACCTCACAGTCCACGACTCCGACTTCCTTCTTCCCGGAAATCTCACACGTCATGCAGCTTCTCCCGCATTCATTGGAGCTCCAAAGACAAGCGCCGTCAAAGACACGGCTAGCCAGCGAACCCCGGAATACCCGATTAAGACCTCCTTGTCTGTCCGAGGTCTGAGCGAGGCTGTTCAGCTCTTGCGTCACCAAGATCTAGTAGTCGATTGCACGGGAGATCGGCTCACATGGCAACTCTTGCTTGCTGCCGCAGATGTCACCGGCCGCACTTTTCTGCACGTCGCAGTGGTCGGGCATGGCCAAGTAGGTCGTGTGGATATATGCCCACCGATGGATGGTGCCGATCCCATCGCAGAGAGCATTGTTCAACCCTTCGCAGCTACCGAGTGGGAGGCGGGCTGCGGCGACCCTGTTAGTCCTACGCCACCAACCGCAGTTGTAGAGACCGCGGCGATGGGTGCCCGCTTCGCGATTAGAATGCTTGCAGGCGAGTCAGTGCCCCCGGCGGGCGAGTCACGTGAGCTGTTCTCCGTTTCCCCATGACCAGGACACTCACAATCACTGACGCCGCATGGCGCATACTGCGAGCCGCAGGCACACAGGAACTTCCCCGCGAAATTGGTGGCTTGCTGCTCGGTTACTACACCGAACTCGGGCCACACGTCACTGAAGCGCGCGTGGTGCCTGACCCGCGCGCTACTCGAATCCGATACCGTCGAGATTCCGCTGTTGCAGAACGCATTCTCGATTCCGGCATCCGCGCGGACGGTAGCGGCCTCCTTGGCTACCTCGGAGAGTGGCACACCCATCCACTGCCGATCGGCCCAAGCACAACTGATATCAATGCCTCTGGCCGACTTGCCAAAGCCGGAGGCCACGACATCGCCCTACTGATATTGGCAATGGGCACCCGAGGCTGGATCGGCCATGCCCTCAATGTGGACCCAGCAGGGGACATGGCAACACTCAATGTTCATGTGGAAGGAATCAGCAATGACGGATGACAACAGGCTGCGATCAGCATTCCTGAGCAAACAGAACCACCTGCTGGCCGCGTTGGAGATCGTGCCAGACCTCACCGGGCACGGGACGACGATTGGTGACGACTCCGAAGCGAACTGGGCGCGGGTCTTTCGAGAGTTCCTGCCCGCCCGGTACGGCATCGCGAAGGGGCAGGTCATGGATGCGCAGGGAGGAATCAGCGACCAGATCGATCTTCTCATCTATGACGCTCAGTACACCCCGCTACTTGCTAAGACAGCGAATGGGGACCTGTTCGTACCGGCGGAGGCCGTGTACGCAGTGTTCGAAGTGAAGCAAGAGATGAACAAGGAGTTCCTGAAGTACGCCGGGAACAAAATCGCTAGCGTCCGTGAGCTGAACCGTACAACTGTTCACATCCCGCACGCGGGAGGAACATACGATCCTAAACCGCCGATTCCAATCCTCGGCGGACTCCTCACCACCCGGAGCGGCTGGGCCAATCTCGAGGGCAAAGCTGCCGTGACCGCCGTACTAGGACTAAGCGGAACCCGCCGGGTCGATATCGGATGCGCCCTACGTGGCGTTGCATTCAACCGGACAGACGAGAATGTAGCCAATGAGCTGGAGTACAGCGAACCAGACATGACGCTGATGTTCTTTCTCTTCAGGCTCTTCAGCCGCTTGCAGAAGGTAGGAACCGTGGCCGCCGCCGATATCGATGCCTACATGAACGCGCTTGACCTAAGCGATGAGCTCGTCTCGGATGCAGTGCCGACGAGCCCGGAGGCGGACACGGAAGACCGCCGCTAGGTGTGTGGGTCAGTAGCGTTTTGAAGGGTGGGTTGGTGTCGGCGGGAATTTTTGTTGGATTTGAGCGTTTTGGTCCAACTGCCGGCCGGGAGTGATGAAAAGGGCTTGGATCCCCGTTATGGATCCTCCCGGGGCGGTGTGGGGCCTGCTGCAGCGCGGGACCCGCCACGCCCTTGCCGTTATGTTGCCGGTTCTGCCCGGTAGCTGCGTAGTTTCATGAGGTTGTGGCAGGCAGCGAGCAGTTTCCACTCAAGCTGTGCTTTCTCCAGTCCGCGGAGCAGCAAATGCTTGCCTTGCCGGGTGTGGATCTGTCCGAAGACTGGTTCCACGATGACTTTGCGTCGGGCGTAGGCTTTCTTCCCGGGCTTGGTTTTCAGTTTTCGGGCCATCCGCCCCACCACGGTCGTGTTGGCCGGGATCCGGCCCCGCGGCGATTCAGGGATCGGGGCCGAGTGCTTCATACGCCCGGTGGAAATGAAGAACTCCGTGCCATGTTCTAGTTCCATGTCCCGGGTGTGTTCGAGGTTCGCTTTCGAGCAGTACCCGGTATCTGCCAACCACTGTTTGGGCATTTGCCCCAGGTTCTGGCGGGTTTGGGCGACCATCGGGGCCAGTTGCCCGTAGTCGTTGGCGCCCTGGCTCATCTCCGCGGCGACAATGACCTGCCGGTATGCGTCAACGGCGGCTTGGCCGTTGTAGTTGTAGGAAAACGAGCCGTCGGCGCGCTTCATGATCCGCGCATCTGGATCGGTGAAGTTCCGTTGCGCCGTGGGCTTGGGCACCGCCTCTGCAGCGGCCTTGTTCCCGGCAGTGGTGATGTCATCATCATCGTTCCCGCGGTTGGCTGCTTTCGACTCGGCTTCGGTGCGTGCCTTCGCCGCAGCTTCGGCCTCGATGGAGGCCCGGGCGATGGCCATCGCTGCAGCCCGCGCCTGTCGGTTGGCCAGTTCCACCGGCAGCTCATCCCCGCGCTTGCCCGGCCCGAACTTCGCGTCTTCATTGGCATCGATGGTCTTGGCTTCCTCCATCAGCTCACTGATTTCCTGGGCCAAAACCTTCTGCTTCTCGGTCATGCGGGCGTAGGACATCGCCTTGTGTTTGGAAGCGTTGGCCCGTACCTTCGTCCCGTCCAGGGCAACCTTCCCCAGCTTCACCATCCCCGCGGCCTGGCACAGTTCCAGCGCCTGCAAAAACACGTTCGCGAAAGCGGCCAGGTGGCGTTCGCGGAAGCGTCCGATGGAGCGGAAGTCCGGGGCCTGCTGCGCCGACAACCACCTGAACGAGACCATGTCGGTACAGGCCCGCTCAATCGCACGGGAGGAACGGACCCCGGTGCAGTACCCGTAGAGCAGGACCCGCAACATCAACCGCGGATCATACGGAGGCTGACCCTTCGCCTTCACATACGACTTATAGAACCGATCCAAATCCAGTTCGTTCTCCACCAACTCGGCAATGAACCGGGCCAGATGCCCCTCAGGCAGCCACTCCTCCAAAGACGGCGGCACCAACATCACCGCATCGGGTTCAAAATCCTTGAACCGCTTCCGCTGCCCACCGTTCAGATCGATCCGGCCATCTGCCGGGGCCTCCACCCGCTCGATCAGCCCAGCATCAAAAAGACCATCGGACGGCTGGGAAGAAGAAGTATCCATACCCCCAATTATCCCAGCACCGGCACGGAATCCCGGCTCATCCACCGGCGTTTTAAGGACCAACCAGGTCATTGCCGTTCCCGACTACTGACCCACGCACCTAGATTTTGCAGTGCCAGAGACGAGGCACCTATGGGCATCTTTTGCCCGAGAGAGTCACTTTTCACCACGGCCTGACGCGGTTTCTATGCTGATTGGGGGTGCCCCAATGTTTTTCGTCAAGGGCTTGACGGAACCATAGGGTGAGCATGGATTCATCTTGAGAATCTATCCATTCCCGTCAGGTTTCTCGTGTCAAGAACTCCTTCCACAATTCGAAGATACATCTTGAAATCAATCTTTAGTAACTCACGTGTCTGTGCTCAATCCGTGTTTTAGTCGAGCTCGGCTGTGTATCGCACGACGCTCCTCCTCCCGTAATGAGGCACATCCGTCATAGCGTGCTCGCACGCCGAAGTGCCTCTAGAAGTGACGCCGTGTCTCTAGGGGTACGCCATTGAGTCGCGACAGCGTGCAACTCGCTCTCTCGATCTGGCCCCAACGGTGACGGAAACGGAGTAATGAGCAGATACGCATCGGTCCCAGTGCCCCGTGTGCGAAATCGACTGATGGTATGAAGCGCCATATTGCGCAGTCGTTCGGCGCTGCGAGGCGCTTTGATTTCGATGACGACTCTCCGGCCATTGACCTCGGCAGTTGCATCGAAACCTGGATCGGGCGCGGAGGGCGGGTTCGGAAAGATCTTTACGGTGGGATCGTCCCATGACAGGCCGATGAGTGCTTTGAGTACCTCGTTTTCGTAAACCGCCGCCTCTGCAACGGCGGAGGCGGCTGGTGTTCCACGATTGGACTCAACGTAGGAAGCAAGGGCTTCAAATGTAGATTCATCATTTCCGGCCTGCGCAGGCTGGTTGTCGCCGTAGTCTGGTTCGGCACTGGCAGAATCAATTCGCTTAGTCAGAATGTCGATGACACCAGCGCACGCCGCCGCTTGGATATCTGACGTTGCGTCATCAGCTAGACGCTGGAGAGTCCGGATCGAGACGCTTTTCGGAAGCGGCTGGTAGTCGGAACGAGAAGGAATTGCCCGATCGGAGGCCCACTCGAACATGTCCCACCACGCACCAGCCATTGAAGATTCTCTTTGGTGTGCAAGTGATTGCCGCGAGACCGAAACCTGTCTGGAGATGCCGTTGAACGCGATCACAGCGGCAGCTAGCGCGGCGAATGCTGCGGCACCTGGACTCTGGGCGAAGTCACGTAGCCATTGACCCAATCCGGCCAAATTCGCTGTAGCAAGACAGATCGCAAGGTAGGCGCCGACAACCATTGAAATGAGGGATACCGGGATCAGCCAATAGATCACGATTCTTCTTTGTTGCCTGTTCGTTGTGGACACTATTCAATCTTGCCCTATGGGAGGTAGGCATGTGAAAAACCAAGTCGGGCCTAATCAAGATTCAGTGACCTCCATCCGCAATAGATTGTTCACTTTTATCACCGTGCAACAATATCCCTGTAATGGCCCGCCTTACCCTCCGCACAGACATTTGCGGCCCTGATTCAGAGTCGAAAGTGTGAAATCGGAGCATCGAGCCGGGTCTCGATGCTCGACCAACGGGCCGGAAACGAATTATGACCCCCTGTTTCCAGGAGGTCATAATTCGAACAAGTGTGCCCAAGGTGGGATTCGAACCCACACACCTTTCGATACTGCATTTTGAGTGCAGCGCGTCTGCCGTTCCGCCACTTGGGCCTTAGCAAAAGCGTCCATACGAACACTGTTACGAAGATCACGTCCGGGTTCTGGAATCGCTTCCGAACCAGTGCGCGCAACAACTCTACATGGAGATAGGCTGTTTTGTAGAACCAAGGCCCCCTTCGGGGTCATTTTTTGCTCAATGTGGTGTAACTCACCTCTTCTTAGGAGTTTTTTGTGTCCGAACAGCCGGCAGCCAAGCCCACCACCCCCGCACGCCGCGTCATTGTTGCCGAGGATGAGACCCTGATCCGTCTGGACATCATGGAAATCCTTCGCGGTGAAGGCTACGACGTGGTCGGCGAGGCCGACAACGGTGAGAAGGCAGTGGAGCTCGCCAAGGAACTCAAGCCCGACCTTGTCCTCATGGACGTCAAAATGCCCGTGATGGACGGCATCACGGCGGCGGAGATCATCGTCAAGGCCCGCATTGCCCCCGTGGTCCTGCTGACCGCCTTCAGCCAGAAGGAACTGGTGGAGCGTGCCCGCGACGCCGGCGCCATGGCCTACGTGGTCAAGCCCTTCACCCCCGCAGACCTTCTCCCCGCCCTGGAGATTGCCCTGTCCCGCCACGAGGAGATCAAGGCGCTGGAAGACGAGGTTTCCGATCTCCAGGAGCAGTTCGCCACCCGCAAGCTTGTGGAGCGCGCCAAGAGCCTCCTGACCACCAAGATGGGTCTCACTGAGCCTGAGGCCTTCCGGTGGATCCAGAAGACCTCCATGGACCGTCGCCTGAGCATGCGTGAGGTCGCCGAGACCATCATCAACCAGGTCAACTAAACGTTCGACGGCGACGCTCACCCAACGGTGGGCGCCGCCGTCGCGCCTTAGCCTGCCCTAGGGCCGGCTCTAGAGTCGGCACCAAACAAGCTTGAGTTAAACAACAAGGGCGCGGGGGGGGGGGGGGGGGGGGGGGGGGGGGGGGGGGGGGGGGGGGGGGGGGGGGGGGGGGGGGGGGGGGGGGGGGGAGGGAGG
>NZ_JBTNDH010000040.1:0-28783 GCF_054511095.1 Arthrobacter sp. TMN-49
ATCCAAGCAAAAGCTACCAACCCAAAAAATAACAAAAGCCCCCTCCCGAAGGAGAGAGCTTTTGTCACCTATGTCCCGCTACATCAGTCAACGATGTCGCGACACATCACACCTAGCTGAATTGACCACTTGGGAGTGTGGTAAATCCATTGGATAGAGTTCGCACGCTGGTGGCCAGACTGGGCTGTGTCAGAATAGGCCGTTAGTCTCCTGTCGAACTTAGGCCGAAGAACCGTTCAAAGAAGGCGCCGAGTTTGGCGATCACGGCCTGTTTTTTCTCGCCGTGTCCGCCAGCAGCAGAGAAGCGGGATACTGGTGGCAGGACCTTGGTGATGGCAGTGCCGGTGGTTTGGATCTGGCCGTCCCGGAAGGCAGTCTCCACGAAGTCGCGGGTTTCCTCGGGGCGAAGTTTCTCATCTTCGATGATTGTCTCCAGCTCGGATTCACGCTTGGCGGCGATGAATGCCCGCCATTCCTGATCTACCTCGCCGTCAACGGAGAGCGAGTCGACGAAGTCTTCTATGAGGTCCTTCTTGTTGCGCAGGGTGGGGCTGGCATCCACCGCACGAGTAATTTCCGCCCGGATCTCTTTGTCGTCGCCGTCGCCGCGTTCTTTGCGATATTTCTGGACGAGCATGAGGATGTAGTCAACGTTGATTTCGACCTGTTTGATCAACTCGATCTCGAAGACGATGTCGTCGTTGATTTGTTCCTTGTCGGCATTCTTGTCCTTGCGGAAGTCCGCATACAGGTCCAGGTACATACTGCGGTAGTCCTGCCCCTGCCGCTCGCTGAGGATTTCGTTGCCGGTGAATTCATCAAACGAGGTGAGAATGTTCTGCAGGCGCAGGATGGCACCGAGCAGACGAATGAATTCCTTTTGCGCTGACTCACCGATAATCGGGGATCCCAAGGGGAAGCCAACTAGAAGCTCGGTCACCTTCTCGGCATAGTCGCTGTAGTACGCACCATACGGCTTGAGCAGCACGACCCCGCGGGCATCCTTGTTACCGAACAGCGCGATCGCGTCGTTCGTCTGTTCCTCCAGATCACGGAACGAGACAATGTTGCCATAGGTCTTCACCGAGTTCAGGATGCGGTTGGTGCGCGAGTAGGCCTGGATCAACCCGTGCGCACGGAGGTTCTTATCCACGAACAAGGTGTTCAACGTCGTTGCGTCGAAACCGGTGAGGAACATGTTGACCACGATCACCAGGTCGATTTCGCGTTGCTTGAGCTTCAGCGAAAGGTCTTTGTAGTAGTTCTGGAATCTATCGGCGCTGGTGTCGAACGAGGTGCCAAACACGGCGTTGTAGTCCTGGATCGCGGCATCTAGGAACGTGCGGGCGTCGGTGTCCAGCGCGCTGGTGTCAAAGCCTTCTTCTTCCAAGGCACCATCTTCTACGGGGTCGTTCGCCCCGTAAGAATAGATCAGCCCGATTTTCAGCCGCTTGTCGGGGACAAGCGCTTTCTGTTGTTCGCGGAGGTGCTGGTAGTACGTTCGAGCGGCGTTGATCGATGCGGTGGCGAAGATGGCGTTGAACCCGCGCACCCGCTTTTCCCCGAGTGTGTAGCCCTCGGTGCGTTTGGTCTTCTGGTCGAAATGCTCACGGGTGTACTCCACGATCTTGGAGATCCGCTCGTCAGCCAGCAACGCTTTTTCGGTGTCGATCGATGAAACTTGCTTGTCGACTACGTTGCCGACCTTGACCGTGTTCACGTAGTCAATGCGGAACGGCAACACATTCTTGTCCGTGATCGCATCCACGATCGTGTATGTGTGGAGCTTCTGGCCGAATGCCTGCTCGGTGGTCTTGAGCTGCGGGTTCCCTCCGGTGCCGGAATTGGCGGCGAAGATCGGGGTGCCGGTGAAACCGAACAGGTTGTAGCGCTTGAACGCCTTCGTGACCGCTGTATGCATGTCACCGAACTGGGACCGGTGGCACTCGTCAAAAATGATCACGACATGCCCGCCGTAGATCGAGTGTCCCTTGTTGCCGCCGATGAACGTGGCTAGCTTTTGGATCGTGGTGATGATGATCCGCGCGCCTGCATCCTCGAGCTGCTTCTTCAGCACGGCGGTTGAGACGTTTGAGTTGGCGGCACCCGTCTCGAATCGGTCGTATTCGCGCATGGTTTGGTAGTCCAGGTCCTTGCGGTCCACCACGAACAGGACCTTGTCCACCGAGGGCAGCTTAGAGGCCAGCTGGGCAGCTTTGAACGACGTCAATGTCTTGCCCGACCCGGTCGTGTGCCACACATACCCGCCGGCCCCTATGGTGCCGAGTTTCTTGTAGTTCGTGGAGATATCGATCTTCTGCAGGATCCGCTCGGTCCCGACAATCTGGTACGGGCGCATCACCAGCAGCATCTTGTCCGCGGTCAGCACGCAGTATCTGGTCAGGATGTTCAGCAGTGTGTGCTTGGCGAAGAACGTCTTTGAAAATGCCGAAAGATCGGTGATCGGCTTGTTCTGTGCATCGGCCCACCAGGAGGTGAACTCGAAGGAATTGGAAGTCTTTCGCACGCGTTTGGACCCCGCTGCCTCGCTCAGGTGCTGGCGTCGGGTGGTGTTGGAGTAGTACTTCGTCAGCGTGCCGTTGGAGATCACGAACAACTGCACGTACTCGAACAGGCCAGAGCCGGCCCAGAAGCTGTCCCGCTGGTAGCGGTCGATCTGGTTGAACGCCTCACGGATATCCACCCCGCGGCGCTTGAGTTCGATGTGCACCATCGGCAGCCCGTTGACCAACACAGTCACGTCGTACCGGTTTGCGTGGGTCCCGCCGCCCTCGCCCTGTGGGGTCTCGTATTGGTTGATGACCTGTAGGCGGTTGTTGTGGATGTTCTGCTTATCGACCAGAGTAATGTTCTTGACCGAACCGTCATCCCGCTTGAGCAACTGGACATGATCGTCCTGGATGCGCACTGTTTTCTCAACAATGCCGTCATTCGCCCCCGAGACACGCTCGGAAAAGAACTGCTTCCACTCGCCATCGGAAAACACGACGCCATTTAGCGCCCCCAACTGGTTGCGCAGATTTGCGACCAGTTGTTCCTCGGAGGTAATCGGTAGGTACCCATACGCCTGGGATTGGAGAAGCCTGATCAGCTCGCGCTCGAGGTCAGCCTCCGACTGATATGAGGCTTCAGCCGTCGCATCAGGCACATACTCGGCAACAACAGTGCTCTCATTGGATACCGCGATCGGGTCATACTTCCGCGCACCTGCATCAATCATGCCGTCATCTCCGGAAATACCACGTCCGTGAGGAGCGTCAAGAGGTCTGCTGAAGAAAATGACTTCAGCAGTGGATCTCCATCCGGAATCTGTGTGACCTCGGTCAGATCCGCGAGACCTCCAGGTAATGTGCCGGGCGGGACTTCGAAACCCTCGATATCTCCGTGGCCGGAGAAAAAGACTGCCACCATCTCACGCGACTTCGGCCACCGGACGAAGACCGTGTCCTTCAGAAGGACATGTTCAAGGAGCGTCGGTGGTAACTTCGGTCTTGGCATGACGGTAAAACCATGTTGCTGAATTGCCGCCAACACAGCGTCTTTGTGCGTCGGACGGGACTGCGCATTCATGCCGTTGCCTCCTCGAACGTCAGCAAACGATCACGGTAGTACTCGTACTGCTTCCGACGAGCAGCAAGCTCAGCCGGAAGACCAACGCTGAGGTCGTTCACGAGCGCATCGAATTTGTCCAGAAGCCCGACGACGCGTTCCTTCTCATTGAAAGACGGGTCTGGAATCAGGATTTGATTCAAATTCGCCTTGTTCAGTTTTGGTTGCGCCGCTCCGGAAATGAATGGCGACAGGTCAATGGAGTTCAGGTAAAACTCAGTGAATCGGCGCTCCGCGTAGGTCTCGAAACGAAGCACATGCGCATGATTATTGACCCAGGTCTTGCCGGAGATAGAGAACGCAATTGGTGTCGAGCGTGCCAGCAGGTTGGCTCCATCTTCTGACACCAACAGAAAGTCGCCGTCGAAAATGAAGTCGCTGACGTAATCGACGACCCCGGAAGCTCCGTAGTACGGAATGTTACCCGGCGTACGCGCACCCCGGGTAACAGGCTTGCGTTTGCGGTCGAGGTTTTCGGCGACATCGCCAAGTGGACGCAATTTAGTATCATCGTCAAAAGTCAGCAGTTCGCTCCGGTAGTGCTCGTATTGGCGGCGGCGGGCTTCCAGCTCAGCCGCCAGCTCAGCTGCCAGTTCAGTGAACTTATCAAGGATCTTCGCGATCTCGCGCTGGACCTCAATAGGCGGCACCGGAATTCTAACTCGCGCGAGGGTTCCGACTGCGAGGCCGGGTTGTGCCCCTTTGGAGACATATTGGTTGAGATTCGCGGCTACGAGCAGATGGAAGGCCCAGCTGACGTCTATCTCAGGGATCGCATCAACTACGACCGCGTGCTCCGTCGCGTAATACCTGCCTGTTACTCGCTTAACATTCCCGCTAAGTGCTCCTTGCCGTCCAACAAGCAAAAACAGTCCATCGTGGTTGGACTGCTCGACGAACCCACGGACCCCATTCCCGCCGTAGCAGGGGTAGGGATGTGTGTCATCCTTCACCGGCGAAATCTGAGTAGCGGAGATATTCTGTCCAGCCTTCATGCGAAATACATCTGCCATCGTCTTGAACGGCACCCCGTCCGGGCAGTACTCAGCAATCAGTTCCTCAATGCGACTCATTGCGTATTTTCCAGGTCGGCGACGATCTCGTCGATGGCGATCCGGAGGTCTTGTTGCCGGGCAATGATCTTGCTGATTTCGGCGTTCAGCTTCGTGATGTCCACGAATTCCCGTGTGTCTTCGGCTTCGATGTAGGAGGACACGGCGATGTTGTAGTCGTTGACCCCGATGTCTGTGTTGGACACCAGCTTGGCGAAGTGATTGGCGTCCTCGCGATCCGTGAAAGCGGCCAGGATTTTCTGCTGGTGGGATTTGGTGAGTTTGTTCTTGTTCCCCTTACGGGTGAACTCGGCCGAGGCATCAATGAACAGGACATCGTTGTCGGTCTTGGATTTTTTGAGCACGATGATGCAGGTCGCGATCGTAGTGCCGAAGAATAGGTCCGGCGGTAGCTGGATTACGGCGTCAACGTAGTTGTTGTCGATCAGGTACTTACGGATTTTCGCTTCAGCGCCGCCGCGGTAGAGGACTCCAGGGAACTCGACGATGGCGGCAGTGCCATTAACGGCCAGCCAGGACAGGATGTGCATTGTGAAGGCGAGGTCGGCCTTTGACTTCGGAGCCAGCACACCGGCTGGGGCAAAGCGTGGGTCGTTGATCAGCAACGGGTTAGCGTCGCCATCCCACCTGATCGAATAAGGCGGGTTGGAAACAATTGCTTCGAACGGCTCATCGTCCCAGTGCGCCGGGTCCGTGAGCGTGTCGCCATGCGCAATATTGAACTTCTCGTAATTCACGTCGTGGAGGAACATATTAATGCGTGCCAGATTGTACGTGGTCAGGTTGATTTCCTGGCCGTAGAAACCCTGGCGCACATTGCCCTTGCCGAGAATTTTGTCGAACTTCAGCAGTAGGGAGCCAGACCCAACTGCCGGGTCGTAGACCTTGTTGACCTGGGTCTTGCCGACCACGGTGATGCGGGCCAGGAGTTCTGATACTTCCTGGGGTGTGTAGTACTCCCCACCGGACTTGCCGGCGCTGGATGCATACATCTGCATCAGATACTCGTAGGCGTCACCGAACAGATCGATCGAGTTGTCCGCGAAACTGCCAAGCTGCAGATCCCCGATCGCATCCAGCAGTTTCACGAGCTTTTCATTGCGCTTGGCGACCGTTTGGCCCAGTTTAGAGCTGTTGACATCGAGGTCGTCGAAGAGACCCTTGATGTCGTCTTCACTACCGGAACCAAGGGCGGAGCCTTCGATGTTCTTGAACACCGTCGCTAGCGTTTCGTTCAGATTCGCATCTTGCGAAGCGCCGTTGCGAACATTCTGGAACAGTTCAGACGGGAGAACATAGAAGCCCTTCTCAGCCACAGTCTCAGTGCGACCAAACTCGGCATCGGAGTCAGGCAAGATCACATAGTTGAAGTCGGGATCGCCAGCCTTGTGCTCACCGGCATTGATGTAGGCGGTGAGGTTCTCGGAGATGAATCGATAGAAGAGCATGCCGAGCACGTAGCTTTTGAAGTCCCACCCGTCGACCGACCCACGCAGGTCGTTTGCGATGCGCCAGATTGTCTTGTGCAGCTCGGCGCGCTGTCCTTCTTTGGTCGTGGGGGTCATATCTCGGTTCCTGCGCGTGGGCGCGGTTCAGTTGTGCTCGGGTTCAACGTCTAGGATATCGGCGAACTCACTTCTTGGAGCATTCGCCGAGTCGTGACGATCCAAGTCGCGCAATCTTCAATCAGCATATTGGGCTTTGCGAAGTCCTTTCCGGGACATACAAAATACACACCATAATGTCCGTTATGGTGTGGGCAGTGGGGCACGAAGCTGAAAGATCGGTCTCCCAGTCCTTGCAGCTGACGTACTATTTGTTGCCCCGCCAATCTCGATGTTCCCCCTTTCGACGGCTGCGGCCTGAACGGAATTATTGGATGTACTTATACGTTCGCTGTGGCGAACGTAGACTTCTCAAGAATGAATGTTGCATCTAGGTGGGGGTAAATGTGGGCGTTGTTGACGACTTCGTGAATGAATATGAGCGGCAGTTCGATTTTTGGGAGGCATCGGCGCGTGCTGCTCACGGCTTGTTGGAGACGGAGCTTGCCAGCTCCGGCCTGCGCGCCATCGTTACGAGTCGGGCCAAGTCCGTTGAACGACTTGCTGATAAGTTGCGTGTGCGTGACCGCGAGAAGTCGTATAGGTCCAGCGCGGAGATCGGTGAAGACATCGCTGACCGCGCTGGCGTGCGCGTGGCACTCTACTTTCCAGGGCAAATGGATGAAGTGGAACAAGTCATTAGAACGATGTTTGACGTTCAGAAGCTCAAGGGTTTCCCATCTCAGAACGGTGCAGAAGATGGGGAAGCGGGCACGCAATCAGGGCCAGGCATCTCGACCCGCCCAAAGCGATTTTCCGGTTATGGTGCTCGACACTTCCGAATCCACATCCCGGAGTCGCGTTTAAGCGCGGGTCAAGAGCGCTATTCATCGGCGCTCATTGAAGTTCAAGTAGCGTCTGTACTTATGCATGCGTGGTCTGAGGTCGAGCATGACTTGGTGTACAAGCCGCTGGAAGGCGACCTTTCGCCTTCGGAGTATGCGCTTCTGGACCAGCTCAACGGACTGGTGCTTGCTGGCGAAATTGCTCTTGAGCAACTTCAACAGGCTGGAGATGCGAGAGTGTCTGCCGCTGAAGCAGCGTTTCGAAATCACTACGAACTGGCTGAGTTTCTCAGGACGCGCCTATCGGCACAGGGCACCGATCTGACCGAGGCGACCTTGGGTCGTATAGACGTATTGTTCGACTTCCTAGCCGAGCAAAACTCTGCGACCGCCTCGTCTGTGGAAACGTACCTCGAACTGCTGGAGCAAGACGTCGAACGCCGACCCGTCGCTGCTCAACTCGCGGATCTCATGCTCTCGGGGGACAAATCGCGCTACGAGGCTTACCTTGACGCTATGTCGATTTCGCGCCATCCGTCGAACCGTCGGCGTACCACCATTGAAAGTTTGAAAACCAATTCACCAGAGAAGCTGGCCCTCGGCGAGTTCGTCGCCGCGTGGGTACTGATTGAGACTCTGCTGAAGGAGATTGCCGGGTTCGATGGTGAAAGGTTGCCTCCCTTACCGGCCCTATTTAAACGGCTTCAAAAACGAGGACTAGTTTCTCCGGAGCAACTTATGGAACTCGACTTGATGCGTGAACTACGTAATCGAGTCTTCCACGGGAAGGCTGGAGATGTCCCTCCTGAGCAATTGCGTGAAGCAGCGACGATACTGCGCGGTCTGACGGAGGCTATAAAGCGCAAGGCCGCTGAGAGCTGAGCGGGCGTTGGGAATATGAGACCGGTCAAGGCCGTCGACTATCAGTCATGGGGAATTGAGGCTACTGCCGTACCACGTGCAACCGCAAGTAGGGCTTTCGATCATCCGCCCGAATTATTTGCCGCTTGCAGGGCAGGCAGGGCTTGAGTCGTTAGTGCTCTCGAGAACCATTGGTCCATCCGTTCTGTGTGCTTGCTTCGAGTGGATCTACCGTCAGACCTAAATTCATGAACTGAAGTTTGGCCATCGCGCTGAGGAGGTCGGCAAATTCTGCGCGTAGTGCCGGGAGAGCTTCTGCTGCATCTCGGTTGAAGAGCTCGTCCAGGCTCCAGACGGCAAACAAGGGCTGCCGGGGGAGCAAGATGCCGACTCTTCGGATGCCTAGCGAATCGTCGAGGTCCAACAGTGCGTAACCAATGAGCTGGAATAGCGTTTTCCTGAGCCAGGGGTTCGTGATCTTTTCTGTAGTTTTGAGATCCACTAAGAGATCTCCGACAGACCAATCCGCGTCGGCTCCACCCACAGCTGAGCTTCCAAGGAAACTAGGGTTGGGAACATACTTATCTCCCGCGGTGATGTCCTGAATCCATTGTCCCAAGAGGGGCTCAACGGCGTTACGCATGGTTGCGATGTCGATGATGAGTGAGCTATCGATGCTCATCATGAGATCAGTGGCGTTCTTGGAACGCTTGATATGCCGGCCGAGTTCCCCAGAAAGCACAGCCGTAGGGCCGCTCCTCAAGATACTTTCACACCAAGCGAGAGGCACGGAAGCTCGGGCGAGGCTGAGAGGATGACTGTTCTTGTCCTTGAAGGTGAGATAAGCGAAGCCAAGCGCTTCCTCGAGGACTTTGCGTATGTGCGTTCCCCGGTGGACCAAGGACGGATCCGCGGCGAAATGATCGATGGCTAGCAGAGCCGTCGTGTTCGCGAAATCGAAATCAGGTAGATCCATCCGTAGTCGGTAGTCGAGAGCCATGCCCGCGACAATGGCGTGGCCCTTGCGATTCGTCACCTCTTCGGGGATGAGGATCCGCGTTTCCAGCGCAGTAAGTTCGCCGAAGCCGAAGAACTCGGCCATAGCTTTGCCCTCGCGTCCGGATGTTCCCGCAAGAGCGAGCTCTGGGGCACTCGCATAGATGAATTGCCGAACGGGTGACTGCTTGTTATCAAGGTGGCTCGTGAGCGACATGGGGCAACCATACCGTGGGCGTATGACATTTGATTCGTATGTCTAGTCCCGCGAAGCACATTGGGACGGAGCGTCAATACATCAGTCCGGGGATTGATTTAGATTAATGAAAGCCACGCTGGGCGGTACGCCCGAGCAGGCCCAGCACCGCTTAATTGGGGAGGCTATATCTTAGGGTCATAATTCCAAAGCGGTAGCTCTTTCCAGTCTGCAGGGAAACCCATCACCTCGTGAACATTGACACTCTTGATGAGGGGGTACTTCTTGCCCCCAGCGGCGGTTTTGAACGAACGGGGCCAGTTAGTCTGAGGGTTTATCTTTGTGACTAGGAAGCCCACTAATGCAGCCAAGAAATAGATCCGGGTGTTGTTCAAATCCCTAAGATGTAAGAGCTCTGTTCCTGCAACTTTCGACTCGTGGGGCTTCACTGGCGCCGTCGCTGTGACACGGTTCCATACACGGTTGTGATGGGCGCAGTCATTGCGAAGAACATTCAATGCCTTCAACCATGCGTGTGTCACGGTGTTGTCTTTGACCCCCAAATTCTTGCTGATCGACTTTCTGTCGTCGAGAAGCAGAAGGCTGTACAACCAAGTGAGGGAGCCGAAATCCATGAACTCAGTGGCAACCCAGATGGGGTACTCGGCGTTGTAATTCATAATGAAGTGCGCGACGTAATCTTCCTTGCGGGCCTGATCGGCAAGTTCGTCGTAGCGCTTGATCCACTTTTCGTAGGTCGACGGCTTGGTTGGCTCTGATCGCCTCTCACAGGCTGTGGCGTCAAGTCCTTGGCGTAACTCATGGCCGAAGGGGTTTCGCTTTCCCAGCGTGTGCCCAAGGTGTACCCGCATCCCGATCTCAATCTGCTGCAGTCCATCAGCGAGAACAGATCGAAGCAAGGTGTCATAGTCATAGAGGGCTACTGAATCTTCGAATCTGGACCCCGGAAAATACGTATCAAGCCGCTGAGGCCTGCCACGGCTGTCCACGTTCTGAGTATCAAACTCACGGAAAATGTATGTGTAAGCCGAGAGTCGGTAGTAGCCGATTCGCTTAAGGTCTCTCATCGCTGCCTGTGGATCGCTGTTCGTAAGCCCCCTGGAAGAAAGGATGGCCAATTGTTCTGCGTAGGTTTTATGAGGTTTTGAATACTTAGCCATCGCATCAGCTTAAATGAAAACCGGCCCATAGTAGCCGTTGACGCGAAGTCGTTGGCTACTAGAGGGGACCGGTGTTGATACGTAGAAGACTACACAGGCCCCTGTCATCTTTCAAGTTTGCGCACCTACGGTTGCGCTTCTACACGGAAGGAGTCAGTTTGGTCTCACAAGAGCTCGCCGCGGAAAAGGGGCTCCCCCAAGAGATAGTCGGCAAGGTCGGGTTGAGCCGTCAGGGAAAACCTCTCAAACCCCGCCTTAGAGACCGCTGGGGCGGCACATGAGCCCATCGGCTGGTCCCGTGGTCCCGTGAATTAGCCCAGTACCGTGCTGAGGACAAGTCGGTTTGCGACTAGTCGTGCTGGCGCGCGATATAGGCGCCCATGCCGGGTACGGTGAACTGGATTTGGCCATGCTCAGGGGCGAAGATGATTCCTTTCTCAATCAGGCGCCCTCGCTGGCTGGTCAGGGAACTGTGATTCTTTCCAAGCCGGTCCCCGAGGTCCGCCGTATTGGTAGGGCCTTCGCCGTCCTGACTCATCGCTCGCAAATAGCTCCTCTCGGCCCCCGTCGCGCGCTGCCATCGTGCAACGAAGAAGCCCTGGTCCAAGGCTTCGGTGCCTAGCTGCACGGCAAGGCGGGAGTCCCCGACGGAGATTTCCTTGCCAGATGCGGCCTCCCACAAGGCATGTCCATAGGCTTGCAGGAAATAAGGGTATTGACCGGCCGCCTCTAGAACCACGTCTAATGCCTGGCCGCCCAGGATTCCACCGAGGCGACTGATCGGCATCGTCAGGGCCTCTGACGCCGCGGATTGACTCAGCTTTCCGATCTTTCGGTAGTGGAAGAGCCTCTCAGCGTAGGACCGCGTCTCACTCACTTTGCCTGGCAACGATGGCAGCCCACCGCCGATTATGTAGAACGGCCAGTTGCGTTGGCCTGCGGTGTGCTGGACGGTCAGGAGAGCGCCGAGCAGGTCGTCATCGAGGTCCTGCATCTCATCGATGACCAAGGCGAATCCCGCCCGGGCTTTACGCATCGACAGTGATACATCTTCCACCATTTCTTCTAGGTCAATGTCGATGTCCTGGGAATCGGCACGCCCGGGGGCGAACTTCATGTCGGCGGTGAGGCCTTGAAGACCCAGACCCAGCGAAATGTTGGAGATGCTGCCTAGACCCTGTGTGCGAAGGTAGTTCCAGGCGGACGACTGCTTGAGCCGACGAGCCCCCAGCTGGAGCTCGCGGGCGAGTTTTTTGCGAACGATTTTGGGCCCCTGCGCCCCCGGCTGGGCTTCGAATTGGGCAACTAGCCATCCGTGTCGGCGGGCCTGTTCGGCGAACATGTTGAGCAGGACCGTCTTGCCTACGCCGCGCAACCCTGTCAGTAGGATTCCTCGGTCTCCGGCTGCGTTGGCCTTGGCACGGGCGATGAGCAGGTCGAACGCATCGATCTCCGTTTGGCGCCCGACGAGGGCCGGTGGCATGACGCCTGATCCGGGGGCAAACGGGTTGAGTGCAGGTTCCATAACTCCATACTAACCAAAGAATCTTCGCATATCTCAAAATTTGAAATTATGCCGCCGTTTTTGGGCGATACGATACGCCCGGCTGATGGGTTCCCGAAGCCTAACCGAGCGGGATTGGATTTTGGTTCTTAGAGGAACACCTTGGTTACCTCTAGCGCGCTGATATCTTCGCCGAACGTGGCCTGGATTCGCGCGCTGCCCGTCTCTATATTGTCGGAACCACCGTCAAGCCCGGTACGTAGGCACGGGCACTGATCTTGCTCAGCGTCGATAACCAACAGCATGATGCTCTGCTTGCCATCAGCACTGCTGCCCACCATGTCGTCTCCGGGCCTGATGTCCAGCCCCGGTTGCTGGCAGCGCAGGCCGAGCGTCACATCGGTATCCTGGCCGCCCTGCTCGGTCAGAGGCTTCAGTAGCCCGTCGTGGATGCCCTGGCGCAGCGGGTAGTCCGTGTGCAAGGGTTCTGCCAGCTTGAACAAGTTGCTGGCTTTCCGCTCCCGAACCGCACTGCTCAGCAGCCGGACACTGTCGACCTGCATATCGGCCCGGGCCAGTGTGACCTGTACTTGTGCGGCGGCAACGGCCTCGGGTGAGCCCTCTGACGGTCGGAAGCTTCCCAGTAGTAAGTAGGCTTCGATCCTGTAGTTCGCGGAGCTCTGGGCTGCACTGTTCTGCTGGGCGATTTCAGAGCAGTCGTCCGCACTTAAGGCAGTTCGGAGCTGTGGGTGGAGTGATGTGTAGCCGTTGCGGCCGACACAATTACTGTGCCCAACGATCCATGGCCAAAACCCATCCAAGGTTAGGCAACACCACGCCGAGGTTCGACACCAACAGTCTCAGCGGCGGCAACCAACGTCGTGATTCGGCGACCATAGCCGACCCGGTTGATGACTACGGTCATGAGCATTTCGACCACAGCACGGCGTCGGGCCAAGGTCGAGCGGTCCCACCATGCACGCACATCGTCAATTCCTGCAAGGTCAGCCAGAGGGTCATGCCTTATGGCCTCAGCAATTTCATCGTTCACGGCTCGAAGCTCGCGAGCAAGATCGTCCAGGGCCCCCTCAGCAGCCTTAGGGCTCATCTTTCCGGAGGCGATCAGCGAGGCAATAGTACTATCTCGGCCTTGGAGCTCAATCCGGCGGGAATGGAGCACAGCGATGTCGGCAGAATCAAGGGGCGGTGCAAGCAACGTCAGTGCATCCGGCTGTGACAACCGGGCAATGCAGACCTCCGCTATGTAGCTGTCTATGATGTCACCGTTCCTCATGAAGTGACCCTTGACGCAGCGGTACGCGTGGTAACGCTTGGTGGGCGCTTTGCCAGAACCATCCACCTTTGCGGTCGGATGTGTCTCGCCTGTGGCTGAGCGAACGGGTTCCCGGCAGACTCCGCAGACAGCCAGGCCAGCGAGCAACCACTTCCGGGCTGTGCCGTGATGATTAGGCTTGACGCCGATGAGACGCCCCCGTGTGGCGAGTAGCTGATCCAGGTCCACCAGCGGTTCCCAAGCACCTGGAACACATTCTTCAATTCGGATCTTCGACGAGTCGAACTCGCCGGCCGGTTGTGCTGGCGCCAGTAGAGCTGCGTACACGGGATTCAACAACACGCGCCGTGTCGTGGAGGAACGCCATGGGGCACCCTTCCGGGTCGACCGTCCCGATGTGTTCAGGTCCCGGGCCACCTGGCCCAAGGGTGCTCCAGCAAGGAACTCCTTGAAAATTTGTCGCACGTCCTGCGCTTCGTCTGGATCGATCACGAACCGGGTTCCCTGTTCATCACGGTCTTGCTTCGCCACCCACCTGTAGCCGTGCGGGACCATGCCGGGCGTCGGGTGACCCGTCGCCCGGCGTTCCAGCGCATACCGCTTGGCCCGGGCAGCCTTTAGCTTCACTTCACGCTCCGCGAGGAGTACCAGCTGCTTGAACATGAAGTCATCCACTGCTGTGTCGATTCCCCCACGGACGGTGAGTACCCGGATCGTGCGGCGTGGGACACTCAGCTCAAGTACATCACTCAGATTGCGCGTCAGTCGGTCAACGTCGTTGGCCAATACTGCGTCGAACTCTCCGGCGTCGAAGGCCTTGAGCATAGCCGCCCACTGTGTGCCGGAGCCACGCATCTTGCTGGCACTGGTGTCATTGTCACGATACTCAGCTACGATCCGCCAGCCCTTGTATTTGGCCTCTGCGCGGCAGTCGTCGATCTGCTGGCTGATGCCTTGCTCCTCATCCGCCGACTGGCGGGCATAGACTGCGATCCTTGGGTTCTTGGGGTCTTTAGAGGCCATAGGGTGAGTCTAGATCAAATATGACATTAGTCGTCAACGGCGGCCAAGGTGGCAATGGCGTATTCAGCTGTAGCCATCCCTGCTTCCACGCCCCCGCGAGCCAGCTGCCTGCCCGCTCGCACCGGGCGAATCCTACGGTTCACCACGGGTGCTGTGTGAATGGCGCCGGGAAAGATCTCACGAACATTTTCGGCGATGGCCGTGCCATCTGCGCCGAGGATCTGTCCCTTGGCGACTTCATTGCTTTTCATCTCAACTCCCTAATTTTTCGGAACTGCCCCTGCAGTTGTTGCTGCTAGGTCCCATCTTTCTCCGCTCCCGTGGCGCCCAATAGAGCACTTTCGTGTTCCGTGGACTACCAGCGGGCGGACGGGGGCTGTGGATGAATGAAGCGGGAGTTCTCCGCCGGCACGTCAGAGGGCGGGAATCATGGCCATCACTACGGGCACCACGCCCAAGGCGATGAAGGCCGGCAACGAGCAAAGCCCCAATGGCACCACGAGCTTGACGCCCAGGGCTGCCGCCCTCTTTTCCGCCTGGCGGCTGACAGTGCGTCTGTGGTGCTGCGCCTGGGCATAGAGGAGCGGCGCCACGGCCGCTCCCGTCAAAGCACCGAAGCTGAGCGCGGCATGAATCTGGGCCACATCGCTGCGCCCCAAGTTTCCCTCCCACGCGTTGCGCCAGGATGCACCGATCTCCAGTCCTGCCACGACGCGCAGCAAGTGTTCGCGAATCTCTTGCTCGGAAACTCCTGCAACCAGGTGCAGTGCGCTCTGGACGGTGAGCCCCGCATCCAACGCCGTGCCGAGGAGCTCCAACAGGAGCGGGACTTCTGCTATGCCCGCGGCCGCCTCGGTGGACCTGCCGTGTTGGTGTCCCCAACGCTTGAGGGCACCAGAATTACGCATCAATTCTGCCCCTTGCGCATCGGGCGCCTGCGGCCACCGAGGTGCCTGCTGACTTTCTGCCCTCGTCGCATCAAGGGGGCTTGCACCCCACAGGCACCAAGCCGCCATGAAGGCGAGGCTGAAGACCAGTAGTGTTCCCATGACTACCGCCTACGTTGTGCGTGTGGCGTCGTAGCCGTGGTGTCGGCAATGCGAGTTCTTCGCGCTGCGGCCGGTGCCGCAGCGGTGGCGATCATCTTGGTGGACCATGCCCATCCGGCTAGTGTAAATGTCACGCCCGTGGCCAGCACCGCCCAACCAAGTGGACCTCCCAGGAGCGCTCCGATGGGGTCCACCCCCATGGCTATCCCGAGGCCAAGCCCAATAAGCGGCAGCCAGCTCAACAAGCGGACCGTGGCTCGAGGGCCTGCCAATGCTGTTTCCCGCAAGGCGACAGCGTCTTGTTCGGCCTCGATGCTTGCGGCAAGCCGATTCAGGACCCCCACCACAGCTGCCCCGCTAGCCTCACACACCTCAAAGCATGCCGCCAGTTCTAACCACATTCTGTGCTGTTCGGGTGTGAGTGCGGCGGCGCGAGCGGTTTGGTGTCCACGCGCTTTCACAAGCGCGCCCGCACAGGCGTCGCGTATGGACGCCGCTGCCGGCAGTCCCAACGCGCTGGCTCGTTGCACGGCCAGGACCAGCAAAAGGGTGGCGTCTGCACTATGTGGTGGACTATTGGTCCGCAGCTGCGGAAGTGTCTGTGCCGTCTGCGAGCGCCCGCTTGGCCCTGGCGCCTTCCCCCGACCTCCCGGGGCTGCTTTTGCACTTACAGCCTCCAGGTCCAGCACGTGGGCGAGGGCACCCCAGAGAACTGGGCCCGTTCTGCCAGCCGCCAGCAACAACGCCAGTTGTCGCACCAGCCGGGGTAGATCCTGCGCCGGAGCTTGCCTGTTCCCGCCCAGGGGACCTACCCAACGGGCCTTGCCTAGGCGCGGCGGCGTCCGCCAGAAGGACGTGTTAGGCCTACAGAGACAGCATGCTGCACCTAGCAAGAGCAGCATCAACAAGGCGCTCACGGCGTCGCCCCCGGTGCTGGCTCAGCGGTTGCGGCACCGGTCGGCGCCGCAACCTCCTCAGGCAACCCAAGGCGCCGGGCAAGTGCTGGCCACGCTCGTCCCTGCACCAGGTCATCCGCCAGCTCCTGTCCGCAGCCGCCGGCTGGCAGCAGCTGTGCTCTTTGGACACGGGTGGTTAGCGCAGACACAACGCCTAGCTGGCCCTGACGCAATTCCACGACCGCAATGTCTGTCACCACCCTGCGCCCGTGGATTCTCTCGAGATGGATGATCACATCAAGGGCACTGGCGCCCTGCAAGAACACCGCCTCAGGACTCATGCCTGCCAGAGCCCCCAGCGCAGCCAACCGTGCGGGTACGTCATGGGCACTGTTTGCATGAATGGTTCCACCGCCGCCACTGTGCCCCGTGTTCAGGGCCATGAGTAGTTCGCGAACTTCCCTGCCCCTGCATTCGCCCACAATCAAGCGTCCGGGGTTCATTCGCAACGCTTGCCGCACCAACTCCGCCAGGTCGACGGCACCAGCGCCCTCAGCATTCTCGTGCCGGGCTTCCAACGTCACCACATGGGGATGTTGCGGCTCCAACTCCGCAGCATCTTCTATCAGAACAAGCCGTTCTCGTTCGGGGCACAGGCCCAGAAGAGTCGTGAGCAACGTCGTCTTGCCGGCTCCTGTGGCTCCACTGATGAGGAAGTTCAGCCGGCACTCAATCACCCTGTGCAGTACGCGTGCCAACCGCGGCTCCACGCTTCTGGCCGCGACCAACTCCGCCAATGTCAGGACGGTTTTGTGTTTGATGCGGATGGATAGCAACGTTCCGGTTGCGGAGACAGGCGGAAGCACCGCGTGAACACGGTACCCGGAGGCGACCTTGACATCAACGCAGGGGCTGCTCTCATCAAGTCTGCGGCCTCCACTGGCCACCAGACGCACTGCCAGTGAGCGAAGTTCGCCCTCACTGGAAAACCGGACCGCCACCCTTTCGGGACCCATCCCGCGATCAAGCCATACTGAGTCGGGTGCGTTGACGAAAATATCGCTCACGGCGGGGTCCTTCACCAACGTCTGCAAAGGACCCAAGCCATTGAGTTCGGCCGCGATCCTATCCATGGCCACCAAGGATCCGGCCGCACCCAGCAGCCGACCGCTTTCTCTCACAGCCGCCGCCACCTGAAGGTCGGTCACAGGACCTGCGTGGGCTAAAACTGTGCGGCGGACCACATCAAGGAGCTCGGCATCCACCAGATCCGGCCCGGCAGCACCGTCCTCGGTGCCGGGATAGTTCGCACGGTGCACGGGCACACTCATGACTGCCCACGAGCTGGGGGCCGGCGAACAACCTTTGCGCCGCCCGCCATCCAGTCAAGGACGCTGGCCACAAGAGGCCGCACACGCCGCCGTCGCAACAGCTCTGGCAACCGCTGGGATTCCAACGCCGCAGCTACACCCCGCACACTGGGGAGCTCCCCCACCAGCGGCAACCCGATGGCATCGGCCACCATGATTGCATCAAGCCCTTCTCCCACCGGGCCCCGAACCACCGCGGCAACAGGCATGGGCGGCAGCGTGTCCATCATCTGCAGGGCGGCCGCAGCAGCGCGCGCCCTGGCCGGAACCACCACAAGAAGTCCATTGCAGTGAACCGCAAAAGTTCTGAAGGCCTCGGGGGTCCGGCCCACGTCAACCACCACCAGACCGTAGCCTCCCCCCGCCGCACGCATAACTTCGGCAACGGCGGCAGGCGCCCGCGGGGTGAGAGCAGCAGCCACGTCTGGCTGCGCCACTGCGTCCCAGGAGAGCAGCGCCAAAGGACCAAGTTGGGGAAGCGAGGCTGCGAGCTGTTCAGGATTGATGGACCCCGAGACTCCGAGTAGTTCCGGCCAGCGCAGTCCCGGCACGTCCTGTGCGGACACGGCGGCACTCAAGCCACCACCCCACCGATCGCCATCGACCAATAAGGTCCTGGTCCCGCGGGCAGCGGCCCCGGCAGCCACCAAGACTGACAGCGTCGAAGCACCGGCCCCACCGCAGGCACCCACTAGTCCCAACACCCCCGCACCCGAGGCCGGACTGTGCAAACAAGCCAGATAGTCGGCCAGCCACTGCGCCGAGTCCGGCAGAATGGCCACCCGGTCCGCCCCCAGCCGTGCCGCTTGACGCCACATTTGGGTGGAATCCTGGGCGAACCCCACCACAGCTGTGGGTCCACGCCAGCCAGAAAACCCCACGTCAACGGCTGAGTCGATGAGCACCGCCGCCACGTCATCCCACTGCACAGTCAGGCTTTCAAGGCTCTGCCCAATCAGAAGTTCAACGGCAGCTGCTGCGCTGACTCGTCCCACTTCACCCTGCAATTCCGGCGATGCTGACATCAACACAACTGTTGTGTCCCGGCGCGGAAGCCAGGGGTCACCCGTCTTGCCCCGGGACCGGCTGTGGCTGCTTCTCATAAGGCAACTGTGGGCGTCAACCCCACAAGACTCCAGAGCCCTGTGCCAGGAAGTGGACAAGTCGGCACCGTTGGATGGGTGTGGAGGAATTAAGTATGTTGCCAGTGGAGAATAGAAGTTATGTACGCATTGCTGGCCACACACCCCAACGGTTCCTCCGTGGTGGTTCAGCTCCGGCACGACGACGGCTCACCCGCGGCTCCCACCGAGAATGTCGCCAGAACAGACCTCAGCGCCCTGGTGCGCAGCATGGAGCAAGACCATCATCCGCGCTGGGTGTGGGACCGGGCAGCACATTGGTATCCGGATCTATTGGCAGCCAATGTTCGGGTTGAGAAGTGCCATGATTTGGCTCTTTGCCAGACCATCCTGCTGCACTCAGAGTTCGCCGCCGCAAGCGGCTACCACCAGCGGCTGACCCCTGTGCCACCGGAAAACGAATCAATCCAACGCGGGGTTTCCCCGGGTGGTATCAGTGCCGGGCAGGACAGCCTCTTTGACGCTCCCCCTGCCGTCACAGCCCACAAGGCCTGGGACCTTGCCACCGTGGCGCGGGAACTTGGTGCCCAAAAGGACGCCATTAATTCATCCACACACCCCTCCAGACTCACACTTTTGCTCAGTGCAGAATCTGCCGGCGCCTTGGTGGCTGCTGAGATGCAATATGTAGGTATCCCCTGGCGGGAAGACCTACATAGGAGGCTGCTCCATGAACTGCTCGGGCCGGAACCAAGCAACCACGCCCACCCGGAAAAAATGGAGGCGCTAGCAGGGCAGTTGCGCACCGCCCTCAACGCGCCGTCGCTGAATCCTGACTCACCGCAGGATCTGATGCGGGCCCTGCACCGGGCCGGTATCGACGCAAAGTCCACCAGGAGTTGGGAGCTGATGGAGTTCAGCCACCCTGCCATCGAGCCTTTGCTGGCGTACCGAAAACTCAGCCGACTTTTCACCACCAATGGCTGGAACTGGCTCCAGCAATGGGTTCATGAGGGCCGTTTCCACCCCGAATACGTGGTGGGCGGGGTGGTGTCCGGGCGGTGGGCTTCGCGCGGCGGCGGTGCCATGCAGATTCCGGCACAAATCCGGGGCGCGGCCGTGGCTGATCCTGGCTACTCGTTGATAGTCGCCGATGCCGCGCAACTGGAACCTCGCGTGCTGGCGGCCCTGGCCCAGGACACGGCCATGGCCGCGGCGGGCCAAGACGCGTCCGGAAACAACAAGGATTTGTACGCCGGAATTGCTGCGCAGGGATTCGGCGGGGACCGCAGCATGGCCAAAATTGCGTTGCTCGGTGCCATCTACGGCGCCACCTCCGGCGAATCCGGGCGCCTGGTGCCGCAACTGGCGCGCATGTATCCGCGCGCACTGGACTTCGTCGAACAAGCGGCCCGGGCTGGGGAACGCGGCGAACGCGTCAGTACGTATTTGGGCCGCAGCACCCCACCCACCGCCCAAGAATGGCATGAGAGTCAGCGCAGCGACTCGGCCCAGGAACAGCGCAGGGCCGAGTCGGCGGCCCGCTCCCGCGGCCGTTTCACGCGCAATTTTGTGGTTCAAGGAACGGCCGCGGAATGGGCTTGCTGCTGGTTGGCGGAGCTACGACGGCGGTTACGGGCTTTGTCGGCCGCCTCGACGACCGCCGGCGGGCCCGCACCGGCACTGGTGTTCTTCCTCCATGATGAGGTCATGGTGCAATGCCCGGACGCCCTCGTGGCCGAAGTGACTCAAATTGTGCACGAGTCATCAAGGGCGGCCACTGAACTGATCTTTGGCAAGATTCCGCTGGAGTTTCCCGTCAATGTCAGTGTTGTGCAGTGCTACGCTGACGCCAAATGAGACGGCGCAGCCAAGCGGGACCTGAACGGGGCAGTGCTGCTACTTGGATTCGTTGACACTCGCAGTCGCTTCTCTCCGGCCGTTGACCTTGCTGACATTGCAACAGTTCCTCAAACACTGAAGGCGTATGAAAGTGGCGTCGTCATGGTTCCCGGCGACTATGCGCCATCCGTCCTTGACGGGCGGTTTGGCCGGTCAAACCGATTGGTGCGGGGATCCCATGGTGTTTGCGGCCATGAACCGCACCACAGGACCTGCCTACCAACTCTATGAAGGGCACCGAAAAGGCATGCTTGCTGATCTTGTGATGCCCGACGCCGATCCCGTTGCGGCAGTTGCCGCTGGAGTCAAAAACGTTCAGGTTTTGGAAACCGGCAAGGCAGGCGTCACTGTTTTTAGCCGCCGACACCAGCTAGATGGGGGCAGGAATCTCCCGGTGTTCATCCCACGGCACGGACCAGCCCAATTCATCAAAAACATACGTCAAGATTCCCGCGGTGAACCCCCACACCAGCACATCGTTGACAACAAAAGCCGGCCCCCTGTACGGGTAGCGTCCACGCTTCAAAACGGCGCTGACCCGGTTCTCAGGATCCAGCAGGTCCCGCACGGGCACCCGAAAAACCTGCGCTGACTCCCCATAGTCAACAACAGCCACGGGAGTTTGGCGGGCCCACCACCCCACCACGGGGGTCACCAGATATTTACTGACAGGCAACGACACCTCGGGCAGCCTGCCCAATACTTCAACGCCTGAGGGGTCTAGGCCTGTTTCCTCCTGGGCCTCGCGCAACGCGGCAGCCTCGATGGAGGCGTCCTGGCGATCCACACGGCCGCCGGGGAACGCCACCTGACCGGGATGATCTTTCAAGGTGTTTGCTCGCTCAATCAGCAAAATATCCAGATCGGCCGACACCAGCGGCTTTGTTGACGTGGCACCGACATCGTCCAACGCTCCAAAGAGCATGAGCACGGCTGCTTGCCGTGCCGAGGCCGTGTCCATGGCTGGTTGCCACAGTGACGGGCCACGCTGGTGTATTGCGGCAGGGAGCGCGGCCGTGGCTGCTGCTTTTTCAGCCAGCGCCGCTAGATCCGCATAGGCGCTCACGGCTATGATTCCGATGCGCGGGCAGCGAGCTGAGACTCTTGCCTGTACTGTGCTGCCTTGTCCACGTCGGCGAGCATGCGTGCCAAGAGGTCGTCCTGCCCGGGAGCCAGCTCATACTTCAAGAGTTTGGCAGCCTTCACAGGATCCACTTCGCCGTCCCCGTAGGCGGGGCACAAGTGCGCAATCGGGCAGGCTCCGCAGGCGGGTTTGCGCGCATGGCAGATGCGCCTGCCGTGGAAAACCACGCGGTGCGAGAGCATGGTCCAGTCCTTCGGCTCGAACAAGGCCGCAACATCTGCTTCAATGCGCACGGGGTCGGTGGACTCGGTCCAGCCAAATCTGCGCGCCAGCCGCATGAAGTGGGTGTCCACGGTGATCCCCGGAACGCCAAAAGCATTTCCCAGCACCACATTCGCGGTTTTTCGCCCCACGCCCGGCAGCGTAACGAGGGCTTCAAGGGAAGCCGGCACGACGCCGTCGTACTCATCTACCAGCCGTGTAGCCAGCGCGATAAGGTTCGCGGCCTTGGCGCGGAAGAACCCCGTGGGCCTGATCAGTTCTTCCAGCTCGACGCTGTGCGCCTGGGCCATCGCCAACGGGTCCGGGTGGCGGGCGAAAAGCGCAGGGGTGACGGCGTTGACGCGCACATCGGTGGTTTGCGCCGACAGCACAGTGGCCACCAGCAGCTCAAACGGGTTCCGAAAATCCAGTTCCGCATGCGCATAAGGGTAGAGCTGCGCCAGTTCGCGATTGATCTTCCGGGCCCGTCGTTTGAGCGCCAGTGCCGTTTCCTGTGCCACCATTGCGGGAAACTACTGGCTGTCCGAGGCCCGCTCGATGCCCACCAGGTCAAGCAAGATGCCCGTCGTGCCGTGGCCGTCCTGGACCAGGAAGCTGCTCCCACGGTCCTCTAGTGCCAAGATCCACGAGCCCGGTGTCAGTTTGAACACAAACTGGCGGGTTTTCTCATCAATCACATTCTGGGGACGGTCAACGGCAAACCAGAACGGATCGGACACCACGGGAGCGGCGCTGGAGTTGTGGTTCACGGTGGCAGCAATGCTCTCCTTGACCGGCGTAGCGGCGGCCGGTTCGGCTACCTGCGGGTTCAGTGTGGTTGCGGGCGCGTCCGCGGACAGCCCCACCGCTCCGCTGGCTACCGGCACCTGAACACCCGTCTGGGCTCCCAAGTCGCCAGCCGTGTTCGGGGTTGCGGGGACTGCGGCCGCCTGCGTACCTGCCGGTGCGGTTGTGTGGGCGGCAGCGGGTGCAGCATCGGTCACGGTGTGGGCCGCGGTGTGGGCCGCGACACCGGCAACGCCTGCAGAACCGGTTTCCTTGGCGGGGGTGAAAATCTGCCCGGCGGCGGTGTGTACGGCTGCTGGTTGCGGAGCGTTCCAGCCAGCAGACTGCTGAGTGGTCTGTGCACCGGTGGCTGTGCCGGCAACGCCGGCGGCCACACCACTAGGTGGCTGTTGGCCCTGCGCGCCCTGGTGCTGGGCACCGGCACCGTTTGGGGTGGTGACAACAGGCTTGGCGGCCGCGGGGCGCTGAACGGCGGGAACGGCGTCGCGCGCCACTACATGCGCCGGCACATCTACCCGGCCGGTGAAATCAGAAGCCAACACAGGTATCCACTGTGCGCCAACGGTTGCCGTGAGCAACACCAAGGAACCCACCAGGCCCAGCAAATATGCCACACCGAAGTTGGTCACGGTGGCTGTGAAGAAGAAGAAGGTGGCAAACGATGCCACAACCGAAGCAAATTGGTCGATGGAGAGCGACCCAATACGGAGGCTGGCCTCGGGGCTTAGCCGGCGGACCAGGAATAGGGCGCCCACGGTCAACGGCAGGATGACGCCAATGCCAAGGTAAAACAGTCCGGCGGCGTTCCACAGGTTGAGGCTTCCGGCGAGGGCGACACTAAGTGGTATCACTGAGGCGATGAAAATTAGTGCCACCGATCCCAACGCTGCCAGGTCGCGAATGGTCAGCGGACCGGCAACGGCCTTGCTGAGCGTAGTCCCTGCAGGGCCCGCACTGGCCGGTGCAATTGGCGTTTGTTGCTCTGTCATGGTCTTACTCCTAAATGTCACGATTATGCACAAGCCTAGTTACCGCAGACTGCCAACACTAGCCAGCCACAGCAATACCAGGTAGTAATACGCTAAACGGGGAGAACTGCCCATGCCCTGGGGCACCCCGAGCCTTGTGCAGTTGAGCGCAGAAATGACCCCATTGACCCCATTGACTGTGACGGCAGACACGTTTTTGCCCGGGAGGCGCTACAGTAAAAACAGGATCACAACGTTGTCCCTAGCACCCAATCCGCGCAAAGCCATCAGTTCTGTCCTGGAACTAGGGCGCACTGCGCCACGATTGGCGTTGCCCGGGACATCAGCTAAGTAGGAATGAAGGGATATTAGATGTCTGAGGCCATCATCACAGCGGGAAACGAATCCGGGGACGCCCTGGAGAACCTTCTCACGGAGAGCCGCCAGTTTCCGCCCACCGCGGAATTTGCCGCCACCTCGATCGTCAAAGCCGACGAATACGACGCCGCCAACGCTGACCGCCCCGCCTTTTGGGGCAAGCAAGCCCGCGAACTGTTGAGCTGGAGCAAGCCGTTCACCAAGACCCTTGACTGGAGCAACCCGCCGTTCGCCACCTGGTTTGAAGACGGCGAAATCAATGCCGCCTACAACGCCCTTGACCGTCATGTCGAGGCCGGCAACGGGGACCGTGTAGCCATTCACTTTGAGGGCGAACCAGGAGACACCCGCACGTACACGTACGCGCAATTGACCGACGAGGTCAAGAAGGCCGCCAACGCCTTCGAGGCGCTGGGCCTTGCCAAGGGTGACCGCGTAGCCGTATACCTGCCCATGATTCCCGAGGCAGTCATCACCTTGTTGGCCTGTGCCCGCATCGGCGCCATTCACTCCGTGGTGTTCGGCGGCTTCTCGGCCGAGGCCCTGCGTTCACGCATTGACGACGCCGCGGCGAAGCTGGTTGTCACCGCCGACGGCACCTTCCGCCGCGGCAAGCCCAGCGCGCTGAAGCCTGCCGTGGACGAGGCGCTGGCCATGGCCGGGCACTCCGTTGAAAACGTCGTAGTGGTTAAGCGCAACGGCGAGCCGGTCAGCTGGGTTGAGGGCCGCGACGTCTGGTGGGATGACACCGTCGGTACCGCCTCCACCGAGCACACAGCCGTGGGGCATGCGGCCGAGCACCCGCTGTTCATCCTCTACACCTCCGGCACCACGGGCAAGCCCAAGGGCATCCTGCACACCACCGGCGGTTACCTCACCCAGACCGCGTACACGCACCGCGCCGTGTTTGACCTGCACCCGGAGACAGACGTTTTCTGGTGCACGGCCGACGTCGGATGGGTCACCGGCCATTCTTACGTCACCTATGCCCCGCTCATCAACGGTGCCACGCAGGTCATGTACGAGGGCACCCCGGACTCCCCACATCAGGGCCGCTTCTGGGAAATCGTGCAGAAGTACAAGGTGTCCATCCTCTACACGGCCCCCACAGCCATCCGGACATTCATGAAGTGGGGCGAGGACATTCCCGCCAAATACGATCTCTCCTCGATCCGTCTGCTCGGTTCCGTGGGCGAACCCATCAACCCGGAGGCGTGGATGTGGTACCGCCGCGTCATTGGTGGAAACAAGGCCCCCATCGTGGACACGTGGTGGCAGACCGAGACCGGGGCCATCATGATTGCCCCGCTCCCCGGCGTGACGGCCACCAAACCCGGATCGGCTCAGGTCCCCATGCCCGGCATCGCCGTGGATGTGGTGGATGAGCTCGGCGTCTCCGTTCCTCACGGCCATGGCGGCTACCTGGTGATCCGCGAGCCATGGCCGTCCATGCTGCGCGGCATTTGGGGCGACAACGACCGCTACAAGGACACGTACTGGTCCCGCTTCGATGACATGTACTTCGCCGGAGACGGCGCCAAGTGGGATGACGACGGCGATGTGTGGCTGCTGGGCCGTGTTGATGACGTCATGAACATCTCAGGGCACCGCCTCTCCACCACGGAAATTGAGTCCGCACTGGTCAGCCACCCCTCGGTGGCCGAGGCTGCTGTTGTGGGCGCTGCGGATGAAACCACCGGCCAGGCCGTGGTGGCGTTTGTGATCCTGCGCGGCTCTGCCGTGGAAGACGCTGACATTGTCACCACCTTGCGCAACCATGTAGGCAAGGAAATTGGCCCCATCGCCAAGCCCAAGACCATCCTGGTGGTGCCCGAACTTCCCAAGACCCGATCGGGAAAGATCATGCGCCGCCTGCTCAAGGACATTGCCGAAGGCCGTGAGGCGGGCGACTCCTCAACTCTGGCCGACAACACCGTCATGAAGCAGATTGCGGAGTCCCTGCGCGCCTAGCCATCTGCAACTAACCCGCAGAAAACGCCGAAAATCGCGTCAAAACCGCGATTTTTCGGCGTTTTCTGCGGGTCAGTTGCTTAAGTCGGAGGGGTGGCTGCGCAGGTGGGGCATTATTAACCCATGACTTCAACCACTGCAGCGAACCGCGGCGCCCTGCTGATCCTCAACGGCCCCAATCTGAACCTGCTCGGAACCCGCGAGCCGGAGATCTACGGCTCAGCCACCCTGACCGATGTTGAACACCTTGTTTCAGCGGCTGCCACAGCCGCCGGGTTTGGGGCCACCTGTTTGCAGTCCAACCATGAGGGCGTCCTGATAGATGCCATTCATGGGGCTCGCGGCACAGCCGTGGGGATCATCATCAATGCCGGCGCCTACACCCACACCTCGGTGGCGCTCCGGGACGCGATCGCCGCCGTCGAACTTCCCACCGTGGAGGTTCATATTTCCAACGTGCACCAGCGCGAGACGTTCAGGCACCACTCATACCTGTCGGCCGTGTGCGGGACAGTCATTGTTGGTGCCGGCGTGCACGGCTACGAGCTGGCCGTAAGCTACCTGGACAAGACCCTCGCCTAGCGGCTGGGTCTGAGGGCGTTGGGCCCACGCGCCCGAGGGGCCCCGATCGCAGACGCGCCAGCGGCTGGGATCGGGGAGGGCGTGGGGACTAGCCGACCTTGCAGGATCCGGCCGACACTTCGCTGCTGAGCGTGGGCGCGGCCGAGATGACCGGGCCCGCTTCTTCCATGGTCAGCGCGAACCCGATGTTGTCTTGCGTTGTGGCTTTTGCAAAAATCACGCCCACGACACGGCCGTCGGCATCCAGCAAGGGTCCGCCGGAGTTACCTGACTGGACGTTGCCGGCCACCTGGTAAACATCCAACAAGGATTTCTGCCCGCCGGTGATATCCGGGACCATCATGGGCCCGGAGGAGAGCACTGTGGCGGGACGCACCTGCAAGGGACCGCCCAGCGGATAACCGGCAAACGCCGCAGCAGTGTTGTTGCGGGCTGTTGCTGCCACGGGCAGCGGGGCGGCTTCCAGCGAGTCCACGGCCAAGATCGCCAAGTCCTTTACGGGGTCAAAGAACACCACACGGGCAGGCAGAACCCCTTGATTCTGGGTTTGGACTACCGGCCGGGTAACTCCGGCAACGACGTGCGCGTTGGTGACGACCCGCCCGGGTGACACCACAAATCCTGTGCCTGTCTGGTTCTGTCCACACTGGAATGCCGTACCGGAAATCTTCATGACCGAGTTGGCCGCGTTATTCCAGGCAGCCGTATTGGTGTCTGCGTTGGGCTCGGCAACCTGGACATTGGGTCCTGCCGGATTCAGCAGCGCGGGAATGCCCTCGTTCAAGACCAGGGAGCGGATCTGTGCGGCAGCGACCTTCACGGGGTCCGGTGTCCACGCCTCAATTCTGGAGATGACCTTCGAGTCGCTCAGTTGCTTGGAAACGGCCGGGATACCCAGATTGGAAACGCCAAACGCCAGCAGCGAAATGACCAACGCGCCGACAACAACGTTCAGCACACCACCCAAAAGCCTGTTAACGCTCCGGATCGAGCCCGAATTCACACGCCGCCCAATGGCGCGGCCAAGGCTGATTCCCAGTGCATGGCCACCGGCTATCAGGACGACGGTGGCGCCTATCACCATGGCCGTGCGCCACCCCGGGCTGGGAGCGAATTGATTGACAAAGGGCGCAGCAAAGAACGCCGCCACGGCTCCGGCCACAAAACCAGCCAAGCCACCCAATCCCACGACCAGCCCAGTTTTCAGGCCATACGTCAACTGCCACAACAGCCACAGGATCAACACCGCATCTAGCCAGGAAAAACCAAACACCTATGAGCAGAGCTCCTCGCGGGCAACGCCCGCCATCACGAAAGTTCGGGCACAAAGCGTGTCCCGACTGCACATATTACCGGGGCAACCCGAACGATCCCTGAGCTTTCTTGCCTCTGAAACTGCCAATATGCTGTCAACGAACGGCTAGAATGCCAAATTGGTCACAAAAACAAAAAAGTTCTGAAACAATCAATAATAGGTCAGAACTGATTAGCTACATACTGCAAGGAGATTTCATGGACATCGAGGTACTACGCCGGGCACCCCTTTTCGCCACGCTCGACGACGAGGCATTCCGCCTTTTGACGGACGAACTGGCTGAGGTGGATCTGTCCCGCGGCGCGTCGGTCTTCCGTGAAGGCGACCAAGGCGATCAGCTCTACTTCATCGTTTCAGGCAAGGTCAAGCTGGGACGGACTTCCTCCGATGGCCGCGAGTCATTGGTTGCGATCCTCGGCCCGGGCGAGCTTTTCGGCGAAATGGCGCTTTTCGATCCGGCCCCCCGCAGCACCACTGCCACAGCCGTTTCTGAGACCCGCCTGGCGGGGCTGAAGAACGAATCCCTGAACAGCTTGTTGCGCAACCGGCCCGAGGTTTCCATGCAGTTGCTGCAGGCCCTGGCCCGGCGCCTGCGCCGCACCAACGACAACCTCTCCGATTTGGTCTTCTCCGATGTTCCCGGCCGTGTTGCCAAGGCCATCTTGGATTTGGCGGACCGCTTCGGACGTCCGGCCACCGACGGCATCCTGGTAGCTCACGAGCTCACCCAGGAAGAGCTGGCTCAACTGGTGGGCGCGTCCCGCGAAACAGTCAACAAGGCCCTGGCCGAGTTTGTGCAGCGCGGCTGGCTCCGCCTGGAAGCCCGTGCAGTTGTCATCTTGGACGTCAACCGTCTGCGTCAGCGTTCGCGCTAACGCCAGCAAAAAGCACCGGCCCGGGGGGGGGTTGGGGGGGGGGGGGGGCAGTGGGGGTGTGGGGGGGGGAAGGAGCGAGGGAGGGGAGGGTGAGAG